>JAYVOI010000124.1:0-5274 GCA_043758005.1 Ilumatobacteraceae bacterium | reverse complement strand
GGCGGGCGGCGTATGTCGCGGCAGTGTTGCCGGCCGGCCCGCCGCCGATGATCACGAATCGAGTTGCCACCGGGACGAAAGGCTAGCGGCGCTCAGTCCCCGGCGAGTGCCCAGCCATCGTCGGCGAACATGACACCGCGACTGTCTCGGGTGAGCGCGAACGACTGGATCCCACCGCCCGAGACGTTGGGGCAGTACCTCGACGGATATTGATAGGTGTTGCGCGGCTCGCCGACCCACTCGAAGTGCATGCCGTCGGGGTTGATGAAGTTTCCACCCCACGCGAAGTTGTGGGCGCGGAAGATGCGCACCACACGACAGTCCATCTGCGGGACACAACCCTGACAGTTGGACACCGTGTTGAAGTCGAGCGCCTGCCCCCAGGTGTGGCGCGACAGGGTGCCGAGCTGCGTCCCGACGATGCGCGTGAACCTCGGGCCGAAACATCCTCCAAAGGTGTTGGCGTTGTTGACATCGATCGATCCGACAAGACCGGCATCGACGACGGCCTGCAATGCGGCCGCCAGATCGGCCTTGATCGAGTTGTTGCACGCCGCGCGGATGCCCGTCGGGTATGACTCGCGCCCGGGGATGTGGGCCGCCTGCCAGGCGCTGTCGACCAGCATCGCCCCACTGGCGGTCACGCTGTAGGCCAACTCGCCGAGCAGCTTCTTGGTCTTGGCGAGTCCGATGGTGCCGTCCGGGTCGATGGGATCCCACGATCGCCTGACGCGGATCTTGGGATCCGTGCTCAGCCCTCGCGCAGCCAGCGCGGCGTCGAGCGCAGTACGATCGAACTGGCCGTAGATCAGCACGCTGGTCGGGATGGTCGCACCGAGGAGGTCGGCCTGCGCGGTCGACATGACGATCTCGGTGCCGCCGACCTCGGCATCTGGTGCCACGCGTCCGACGATGAACTGCACGATCGAGCCGTCAGCACTCGCGAAATCCAGAATGTCACCGGCCTGGGCGCCGCTGAGACTGGCCGACGTCGCGCCCATCACCACCGTGCCGGCGCTGATGAACTTCGACACCTCGCGCCCCAACGACGCTCCGATCGAGTCGAGGGGCAACGCCGTGACCGATGTCGGGAAGTACCACGAACCGAGCGGGCCGGGGGCCTGATGCACCACGACGCCACCGCGAGTCACCTGCACCAGTCCGATGCCGAATCCGCGGCCGACCACGCCCCAACCACCGGCATCAACAGCGGAACTGATCGCTGCATCGACGATGCCAGGCTGCAACGGGCCGAAGTTGTAGATCGAGACGAGATCGCCCGGAACGCTGAGGTTCTGAGCGGGAGCGCCACCGGTTGCAGGTTCGGCGATGACCGCGGCGGGTCCGGCGGCCTCCCCTGGAATCGCTGCCCATGCTCCTGAGGCGATGACCAGCAATGCGGCGGTTCGGGTGAGTCGAGATTTCATCATGCAGTCAGTTCCTGATGTCGTCCGGCGTGGTGTCCGGGTCGTTGTCCAGCCGCATGTCGGGCACCAACCTACCAGCGACGCCGAAACGGCTCGCGGTCAGCACGGTCGAAGCGATACCGTCTTGCCCTTGTGAGTCACGACGATCCCGATCTCGAGCCAGACAACACCGGCAGCGGGCTAGCGGCAGAGAAGGCCAAGCGACTTAACAAGATCGGGGCATTGCGCGACGGCGGGACCAACCCCTATCCCTACCGGTTCGACCGTTCCCATTCCATCGGCGAATTGCGCTCCCAGTTCGACACGCTCGAGCCCGGCACCGAGACCGAGCACCGCGTCACCGTCGCCGGGCGGATGATGCTGCGTCGCCAACAGGGCAAGTTGATCTTCGCCACATTGCTCGATCGCAGCGGCGAGGTGCAGCTGTTCGTCTCCAAGGCGGTCATCGGCGACGACGGATTCGACGCCTTCGGCGAGTTCGACCTCGGCGACTGGCTCGGGGCCGAGGGCACGGTCATGACCACCCGCAAGGGCGAGCTGAGCGTGAAGGTGGACCGCGTCGAACTGCTGGCAAAGGCCGTACGCCCGATGCCCGACAAGTGGCATGGCCTCACCGACACCGATACGCGGTTCCGCCAGCGATACGCCGACCTGATCGTCAACGAGGAGGCTCGTCGGGCGTTCCGCATCCGTCACGAGATCATCGCCAGCTTTCGTCGCACGCTGCACTCCGACGGTTTCATCGAGGTCGAGACACCGGTGCTGCACCTCGAGGCCGGCGGCGCGCACGCTCGACCGTTCGTCACCCATCACAACACGCTCGACATGCAGTTGTACCTGCGCATCGCTCTCGAGCTGCACCTCAAGCGGCTGATCGTCGGCGGGATGGAGCGCGTCTTCGAGATCGGGCGCATCTTCCGCAACGAGGGGATCTCGACACGCCACAACCCCGAGTTCACGATGATGGAGCTGTACCAGGCCTTCGCCGACTACTCGGAGATGATCGACATCACCGAGCGGCTGATCACGCAGGCGACCATCGACGCCACCGGCACCTCCGTCGTGACGATCGGCGAGCAGCAGGTGGACCTGGCCCAGCCGTGGCGGCGGGCTCGGATGATCGACCTCACCAGCGAGGCGATCGGCACCGAGGTGCATCCGTCGATGCCCGTCGAAGCGATGCGAACGCTCGCCGAGCAGCACGGCGTCGGGTACAACCCGTCGTGGGGCAGCGGCAAGATCATCGAAGAGCTGTTCGAGGCGACGGCCGAATCGTCGTTGATGCATCCGACGTTCGTCACCGGTCACCCCGTGGAGATCTCGCCGCTGGCGCGAACCGACCGGAACGATCCGTTCCTGACGGAGCGCTTCGAACTTTTTGTCAACGCTCGCGAGCTGGCCAACGGCTACAGCGAGCTCAACGACCCGGTCGAGCAGCGGGCCCGCTTCGAGGACGAACAGGCCGCGCGAGAGGCCGGCAACGTCGAGGCCGGGACGGTCGACGAGGACTACCTCCGGGCTCTGGAGTACGGCATGCCGCCGACCGGAGGCCTCGGCGTCGGCATGGATCGCGTGGCGATGTTGATCGCCGGCGTGTCGTCGATCAAGGAAGTCATCCTGTTCCCGACACTTCGCCCGGAGGTGATGTAGATGAGCGAAGCACGTATGGCATGGGGACGTGGGCTGGCGACGATCGCCGCCGACGGTTCCGTGCTCGACACGTGGTACCCCGACCTCGGCCTGGGCGAGTTCGATCAATCCGCGGCTCTCGTCGACCGCGAAACCGCCAACCGGCACGACACCGTGCGCGGCGTCGAGGTACGCGTGGTCGAGACGTCGATCGATCTCGACGCAGCACCCGAGTCGGCCAGCGACATGTACCTCCGGCTGCATCTGCTGTCGAACCGGTTGTGCGCACCACGCACGATCAACCTCGACAACGCGTTCGGGCTGCTGACCAACGTGGCATGGACCAACCTCGGACCCGTTGCCGTCGATCAGGTCGATCGGGTGCGGTGGCGCATGCGCTCGACCGGTCAGTTGCTGACAGTGCACGGTGTCGACAAGTTCCCGCGGATGACCGACTACGTCGTGCCGAGCGGCGTGCGAATTGCCGATGCCGACCGAGTGCGTCTCGGCGCACACCTGGCAGCCGGCACGACCGTGATGCACGAAGGCTTCGTCAACTACAACGCGGGCACGCTCGGTCGTTCGATGGTCGAGGGTCGCATCTCGGCAGGCGTCGTCGTCGGCGACGGCAGCGACATCGGCGGCGGCGCCTCGATCATGGGCACGCTGTCGGGTGGCGGCAAGGACCAGATCACCATCGGCGAACGCTGCCTGCTCGGCGCCGAAGCCGGCATCGGGATCAGCCTGGGCGACGAGTGTGTCGTCGAAGCCGGGCTGTACGTCACCGGCGGCACACTCGTGAAATTGCCGGACGGCGAGGTCGTGAAGGCCCGCCAGCTCAGCGGAGCGAGCGGCCTGCTGTACCGCCGCAACAGCCAGACGGGTGCGGTGGAGGCCATTCCCCGCTCCGTTGCCTGGGAAGGGCTCAACGCCGCGCTGCATCACAATTGAGAAACTTGCTTGTCCGCGCAAACACATCCCGTATCACAAGCGCACAAGCAACTACCATTCCCGGCGTGACGTGACAGTCGTCACGCACGTGGAATGGGGGTTTCACATGGATGCTCATGACATAGAGAACGCACTGGACGTCGACGACCGCTACCAGGACTGGGTTTATCGCCATCCACTTCAAGGGGCTGCACTGGCCGGCTTCATCGCCGTTCAGATCACCACTATTTGGGGCTACTACGCCAAGGGGATCGGCCTGCCGCCGCTTCCTTGGCCCAACTTCAACGGCGGACTCTTTGCGCCAGCATCGTTCGCCGCCGACTTCAGCAACTACGGAAACACAGGACAGTTCTTCGTCGGCCAATCGATCCACATGGTCAACGGCGTCGTCTTCGCGATTCTGTTCGTACTCACACTGCGAGCCAAGATCCCAGCCTTCGGATCGAAGATGCAGAGCATTCAGAAAGGCTTGTTGTTCGGCGTCGTGCTGGCCATCATCAGCATGGGCTTCTTGGTGCCGTACGTGTACGTACCGAAGTCGGGCTACGGGTTCTTCAGCTTCTACACCGCCGACGGCGCCAAGCTTCCGCTGGCGATCTTGATCTGGCACCTGGTGTATGGCGGCATCCTCGGGATGCTCTACGACCCGAAGAAGGCCGACGCCGCATAAGCAATCAGTCCACGTCTCGGGCCGGGTCTGCATCTGCGGACCCGGCCCGCTCGCGTCCGAGACCCGCTCGCGGGCATGATGTCTCGGTGATCGACCACTACCGCCAAGCCTGCAGCGACCTCGATGCCGGACCGTTCGCCACCACCGAGATCGTCGTGCGCGGTGTGCCGATGCGGGTGTTCACCGCTGCACCGCCGACGCTGCGCGTGCTGTGGCAACTCGCCGCCGTGCATGCCGACAAGACCTACATCGTCTACGAGGACGAGCGGCTGACGTACGCGGAGGTGCAAGCGAGCGTGCGTTCCCTCGCCCACTACCTCCACGACACGTGCGGTGTCGTGCACGGAGACCGTGTTGGGATCGCGATGCGCAACTATCCCGAGTGGGTGATCTCGTATTGGGCGACCGTCTCGCTCGGCGCGGCGGTGGTCGGCATGAACGCGTGGTGGACGAGTGCCGAGATGGAGTACGCGCTCACCGATTCGCGACCGAAGGTGTTGGTCGCCGACGACGAGCGACTGGAGCGCGTGCTTCCGATCCTCGACGGCCTCCGTGCGACGTCGCCGCTTCACATCGTCGCAGTGCGCAGCGATCGCG
>JAYVOI010000123.1:0-12187 GCA_043758005.1 Ilumatobacteraceae bacterium | reverse complement strand
TGCGCGTGCCGGAGCGAGGCGCATGCGTCACACACGCCAGCGCAGCCGCGACGGTCGTGGCTGAGCCGTTTGACCGGTCGGTGACCCCACGATCGGCTGGTGATGGTGTGTTGAGCCGACGGAGAGCCACCGCAAGCAGGTCGGACGCGGCATTCACGTCCCCGTGACATTGCAGAAAAGACCGAGGCGCACACTGCCCCCATGCGACGAGATCAACTGCGAGGCCCAGTGCTCCAGCGTGCAGCCCGCGCCGTGCTGCGAATGCCACTTCGCCGGCTCTGGCCGGTGAGCGTGACGGGGTACGAGTCGGTTCCGAATGAGGGACCGGCTGTGCTGTGCGCCAACCACCTCAGCTTCTTCGACGCAGTCGTGATGATGATGACGGTCGAACGGCCGGTCTACTTCATCGGCAAGGCCGAGTATCTCGACTCGTGGAAGACCCGCCGTCTGTTCCCGGCCATGGGGATGATCCCGATCGATCGCGACAACCCGGCGATGGCGACAGTTGCGCTCGACGCCGCGGCCGACGTGCTGCGCGGCGGAGCGCTGCTGTGCATCTTTCCGGAAGGAACCCGATCTCGTGACGGCCATCTGCACCGTGGCTACATCGGTGCGGCACGCCTGGCGATCGCGGTGGGTTGCCCGATCCTGCCCGTTGGCATCATTGGCACGCGCGACATCCAACCGCCCGGTGCGCGCCTGCCGCGCCCGGGAGCATGCACTGTCTCGATCGGGGCTCCGTTCACGGCACACGATGTCGAGATCAACAGTCGTCGCAGCGCGGCGCGTGCGCTGACGAATCAGGTGATGGAGCGCATCTCCGAGCTCTCCGGTCAGCGGTACATCGCCGAGCACCATTCGCGATCGGCCATAGCCGATCGGCGTCCACATCGAGCCCGGCCGCACCGCCGGCGAGTCCCCGCCGGCGTCATCGACGTACGTACGCCCGTACCGGCATAGCTCGGCCAGCGTCAGGCTGCAGCGGTCGCCGCTGGGGCGAACTCGCAGAACGCGGCGTATGCGCGTGGACCGTAGATCGTCGCGGGGCCACCGTTCATGAGCATGGCGACGCCGATCGCCTCGGCAGCTTCTTGCCTGGTGGCGCCGGCTCGGGCAGCGCCTTCGGCGTGCGACGCGATGCAACCGTCGCACCGCTCGATCACGCCGATGGCCATGGCGATCAGTTCCTTGGTCTTCGCGTCGAGCGCGCCCGGCGCGAACGCCGCATGGTGAAACTCGCCGAACCCCTTGTACACATCGGGTATTGCATGGCGAAGCTCGCGATGGAGGGGCCGAAGCTCGTCCAGGACCGCCTTGCCGTAGCCGTTCTCGCTCATGTCTGACCTCTTTCATGACAATGGGACCATTGCAAGATATACCCATAGGGGTATCATCGACTAGGGCCATTGGTCGGAACGTCCCTCCTCCTGGCAATCGTTGGTGGTACCCGGTGGGGTATATTTCTGGGTGATCACGACCACCGAGGAAGGCGCCGCATGGAGCTACCTGAAGAGACCGTTGCCGATCTCACCAAGCGATTACGTCGCGCTGAGGGGCAGGTGCGTGGAGTACAACAGATGTTGGCCGAGGGCCGCGACTGTCGCGAGATCGTGACGCAACTCTCGGCGGTCACCAAGGCACTCGAACAGGCCGGGTTCCTGTTGGTGGCCGCCGGTCTGACCTGGTGCGTGTCGGACCCGGAGCGCGCCGCCGCCGAGGGATACGCGTTGGCAGACGTGCAGAAGATGTTCATGAAGATGGCCTGAGAATGACGGAGCCAGTGCCACCGCGCGGGATGTGGGAAGAGCGGTTCGGCACCGACACGTACTTGTTCGGTACCGATCCCAACGAGTTCCTTCGCGACAACGTGACTCGGTTACCGCAGGGATCGGTGCTGTGCCTGGCCGAGGGCGAGGGCCGCAATGCCGTCTTCCTCGCCGAGTGCGGCTACGTCGTGCACAGCGTCGACCTGGCCCCGGCCGGTGTCGCCAAGACCCTGCGACTCGCCGAACAGCGAGGCGTCGCGGTGGATGCGGTGGTGAGCGATCTCGAGACATTCGACATCGGGACCGCGCGATGGGATGCGATCGTGTCGATCTTCGCGCACATGCCACCCGTCGTCCGTCGGAGCTTGCACGCACGCGTCGTTGCCGCGCTGAAGCCGGGCGGCGTGTTCCTGCTCGAGGCGTACACGCCGTCTCAGGTTGGCCGCGGCACCGGTGGTCCCTCGACACCCGAGACGACGATGACCCTCGCCGCACTGGGCGACGAGCTCCGTGGGCTGGAGCACATCCACGCTCGAGAACTCGACCGAAACGTCGTCGAAGGGCCAGGTCACACTGGACTCGGATCGGTCGTGCAGGTCATCGCTCGCAAGCCAGGCTGACTCCCGGCGCGTCGGGCGACGGCACCGAAGTGGGCTGCACCGAGCGCGCGCCTTCCGTGATCCGTGGCCGCTGCATCACGCCCGGCTGGTCGACCTCGACGACACGTTGGTCGTGGCCGCCGGCCTGTCGCCGCCACAGGGTGCCCCGCTGGTTCACCATGCGCCCCCGGGTGAAGGTCCGAATCGGCTGGCCGACCAAGGTCTCGCACTCCGCCTGACAGCATCGTCTACGGGCGCTCGACCCAATCGGCCAGCAGGTCGGCGACGCGCAGGTGCTCCGGGACGCGCTCGGCCCCGATGATCTTGTCGATCCAGGCCTGCACGTGCCAGATGCGGCGCTCTTGGTAGTTGATCGCCTGACCACCGTGTGCTGCGGACTCCATCGAGCGCTGGATCGGCTCGAGGTTCTCGTAGTCCTCGTCCATCACGGTGTCGAAGCGGCTCAAACGATGCTTCCAAATCTCGGCCTGCTCCGCCGGCATCTCCCCCTCGCCCCAATCGGCGGCGAACCAGGTGATGTCGAGCCGCGTACGGTCGATCGACAGCGGCCAGAAGACCAGGAACGGGAAGCCGCGAGCGTCGAACGGGGTGATCAGGTTGGGGAAGAAGCCGTAGGCGGGTTGCGCATCGCCGTCGAGGAAGAGATTGGTTGCGCCCTCGAACACCGGCAGCAGCTCGCGGTTGTCGCCGCGAGTGCCGCGGTTGACCGGCGAGACCATCGATTGGTGGCCGTGGTCGTAGAGCGTGATCACGGTCCCGCGAGTGTCGAGGCTGGGCCCGACGGTCTTCGGGTGGATCGTGCGGGCGTGGTACACCTCCAAGAACGCCTCGGCGAGGATCTTCCAGTTGCATCCGAGCTCGACCTTCTTGACGTCGATCACCCGGAACGGCGCTGCAGCGACCTCGGGAAGCAGCGATGGGAGCGGCGCCAGCCAGTCGAGCAGCGGCTCGGCATCCGCGTCGAGATTGACGAAGTACCACCCTCCCCATGCCTCGCATCGCACGCCGGGCAGCCCTCGTTCCGACTTGTCGAGGTCGACGAAGTCGCGCTCGTCGGGCACCCTGACCAGTTCGCCGCACAGGTCGTAGCTCCACGAGTGGAACTGGCAGATCAGCGTGCGCGCCGTGCCGCACTCGTCGCGAACGACGGGGGCACCGCGGTGCCGGCAAGCGTTGTAGAAGGCCCGCACGACGTCGTCGTCACCTCGCGTCAACAGAATGTTGGCGCCGGCGATGTCGCGCAATGCGTAGCTGCCCGCTGTCGGCAGCTCGGACTCATGGGCCGCGTAGAGCCACGTCCGCTTGAACAGGTGCTCGTCCTCGAGAGCTCGAAACGTCGGGTCGGTGTAGCGACCGAGCGGGAGGTCACGCAGCTTGGGAAAGCCTTCGGGCGGGCCGGTGCGGGCCGTTTCGTAGGCCGATCGTTCGCGGAAGCGAGCGAGGTACTGGTCGTCCACGTTCGTGCCTTTCGGTCAGTCGACGAGCGATTCGTCGGGAAGGTCGAACCACCGCAGGTGCTCGAACTCCGCCGAGAGCGCGCCGGCGTGCGGGTTGGTCTGCGTCCAGGAAGACGCCGCGTCGAATCGCGCTCGGGCGGCGTCGAGATACCCGGCAAGTGCGTCTTCCGAAGCCCGGGCGCGGTCGACCGGCGGGCGTTGAAGCTCACCGGTCTGCGGATCGTACGACAGTTGGTCGAGTCGCAACGGTGGCTCGATGGGCCCGTGGTGATGGCGCCACAGGCCCGACGCGGGGTTGAACCGGTACTCGGGGAGCATCTTCCAGCCGTGCTCGGCGACGAGGTCGACCGCGTCGACGAGGTATTGGAACACTGTCTCGGAGATGAAGTAGTTGAAGCTGACGCGCGTCCACCCGGGCTTGATGCCTTCGCAGCCTTGGGTGATCTCGCGCTCGAACTCGTGTGACCGCTCGATGTCGATACCGAGCAGGCGGTGGCCGTACGGGCCGGCGCACGAGCAGCCTCCGCGCGATTGGATGCCGAACAGATCACTGAGCAGCGCAACGACGAAGTTGTGATGCAGGTAGCGACCGCCCGGGCGCCTGATGACGAATGACAGGATCGACAACCGGTCCGAGCACGTGTTCCCGAGGATCTGCATCGCCGGATTCGCCGACCACCTCGCGACAGCGCGTCGCCAGTACGTCTCCTCGAGTTGCTTGATGGTGTCGACGCCGACGGCTTGCTTCAACTGGAAGACCATCCCGGCGCGAATCGATTCGATGATGGCCGGCGTGCCACCCTCCTCGCGGTGCACGGGATCGTCGAGGTAGCGGTGCTCGGTGGGGTTGACGTATGCAACAGTTCCGCCGCCGACGACGTCGGGGACACGGTTGTGCAGCAACGAGCGACGGACCACGAGCACCCCGGGGGTGCCCGGCCCACCGACGAACTTGTGCGGGCTGAGGAACACGGCATCCTTGTAGGCCAGCGGGTGCTCGGCACACTGCGGGTACATGTCGATGGCGATGTACGGCGCAGCGGCCGCGAAGTCCCAGAACGAGAGCGCGCCGTGGCGGTGCAGCACGTCGGCGATGGCACACGTGTTGGACACGATGCCGGTCACGTTCGAGGCCGCGGAGAACGATCCGATCTTCACGGAGCGGTCAGCGTGGGCGACCAACTCCGCCTCCAGCCGCGCCAGATCGATGTGGCCGTCGGCGTCTTCGGGAATGGTGATCACGTCGCCGATCGACTCGCGCCACGGGACCTCATTGGAGTGATGCTCGAACGGCCCGACGAAGATGACCGGCCGGTCGGCCTCAGGGATGCAGTCGGACAAGTGGTAGCGGTCATCGAGATCGGCCGGCAACCGGAGGTTCATGATGCCCATCAGCTTGTCGATCGCCCCGGTCGCCCCGGAGCCGCAGAAGATCACGCAACACTCGGCGTCGGCACCGACGGCATCGCTGATGATGCGACGAGCGTCCTCGCGCAACCGAGTCGTCTGCAGACCGGTGCCGGACGACTCCGTATGCGTGTTCGCATACCGCGGCAAAACCTCCTCGCGGATGAAGTCCTCGATGAAGCTGAGCGCCCGGCCGGACGCGGTGTAGTCGGCGTACGTGATCCGGTGGGGCCCGTAAGGGCCATCCATCACCTGATCATCGCCGATGACGGACTCGCGTATCCGGCGCAGCAACGGGGTATCCACTGCGCCGAACACGGAGTCCAATCTAGTTCCGCCGATCTGGTGTTACCGCCTACGCGGAGCGGCGGTCATTGCATTGTCGAGATCGGATCACTCCGCCGTGGTGGGGTACGTCGGCGGCGAGAGCGGACGGGCGACTGCCACGGCAGTCCCGCGGCGCGGTGGTGCGAACTCGCTGCTCGGCATGGCGTACCACTGTTCGAGATCACTGATCACACGGTGGTGTGGCTTGGCGTGCATCCACCCGGCCGCCCATGTCGTCCACAACCGTTGCGGGTAGGTGACGTGATCGGGACGGTGCGCCGCTCGGCGAGCCATGAGCGTGACGGCGACGATGACGCCCAGGAACACGAGCATCATTGCCGGGTCGTCGATGACCTTCGCCGGCTCGATGGTGCGGATGTACGGCACCATGACGATCGCCGCGCCGGTCGAGACGGCGGCCAAGGCGACCGTCTTTCGCGAGGGCGAAGTTGGCCGGACGCCCATCGTGCCGTCCGCGACTGCGAACAACAGCACGATCTCCATGACGAGGTAGAACGCTGAAGGGTTGACCTTGCCGGCCATGATGAACACGACGTTGAGCAACACCGCCCAGCGCAGGGCGAGCCGCAACGGTTTGCCGAAGGCGATCGCCAATCCGCAGCCGAGTTGTGTCAGCGCGACGATGATCGCCACGGTCTGTGCCCCTGGCGCGATGACGTGGTCCATCACCGGCCTGAAGAACGGGAGGGCGTCGTCGTGCTGATTGGTGAGAAACATGCGGAGCTTGTTACCGGTCCACCATTGGCGGTCGATCAGCTTTTCGGCGGCCGCACGGAGCCAGCCGGCAGCGAGGAACAGCCGGAGTGGCAAGAGCACCACTCCTGCCCGGTGATCGATCCTTCGGCGGGATGGCCGGGGGTCCAGCGTTGCTGGCCGGACCCGGATTTCATGGTCGAGTGTGTCGATCATGAGCTGTGCTTCTCCTTCGGTTTCGTTGCCGAATGCGTCCAGGCGCGCCAACGAAGAGGGTCGTTTTGGAGGACCGTCTCCGTCACGCCAATATTGCGAACGCATGACAAATATTACGGATACGTTACGAGGAGACACGTCCGGCACGCCGGACGGGTTTCGATTCCGCGTCGTGACAACCACCACACGACACCCGATCAAGCGACACGTCGGCTCAGGTTTCCCCGCCCGCACCTGGACAAACGTGATCGTCGAGCAAGGTGGTACGTTCTCGCATGTTGCACGATCTGGTCATCGACTATCAGCGCGATGGGTTCGCGTTCCGGCCGGGCCTGCTTTCTGGCGCCGAGTCTCAGGTGTTGGTTGGCGAGACGGATCGCTTGCTCGGCGGCGAGCGGCGTGCTGATCGCTTCGTGCTCGAGAAGGACGGCGCCACGGTCCGGACGATCGTCAACCCCCATCGATTCAGCGAGGTCTTCGAGCGACTGGTCGCTCATCCCACGTTGGTCTCCGCAGCGCAGGAACTGCTCGACGACGACGTGTACGTGTTCCAACTCGGCGTCAACAACAAGGCGAGCTTCAACGGCGACGTGTGGTTCTGGCACCAGGACTTTCCCGGCTACCACTACGACGATCACATTCCAGCGCCGCAGATGGTCAACACGCTCGTGTTCCTCGACGAGGTGTCGCATCTCAACGGCCCACTGATGATGGTGCCGGGCTCGTATCGCCACGTGCCGCCGCGGCCCGAGGTCTCCGACAAAGGCACCTCGTACTCGTTCCGATACTCCGACAACGACACCGTGACGACACTCGTCGGCGCGGGTGGGATCGTCGCCCCGACCGGTCCGGCCGGCTCGACGATCTTCATGCATGTCAACACCCTGCACGGCTCGACAGCGAACCTCTCGCCGTGGCCGCGGCGGATGATCACCTTGACCTACAACGCGATGTCGAACAAGGCGACCAGCCCCAGCACCCGACCCAAGCACATCGTGTACGACGATCGTGATCTTCCGGCGATGGTTCCGATGCACGCGACGTGTCTCGAGGAGCTCTCCGCATCGGCGATGTCGCCGTGACCGTGTCGGAGTCGGTCGAGGCGAGCCATGGCCACGCCCACGCCCGACCGACGTGGGCCGAGGTCGACCTCGGTGCGATCACGCACAACATCGCCCTGATCCGCGAGCGCGCCGGGCGGGCGGTCAAGCTGCTCGTCCCGGTCAAGGCCAATGCCTACGGGCACGGGGCCGCCGTGGTGGGGCGGCACCTCGAATCGCTGGGGGTCGACGGCCTCGCCACGGCCAACGTCGATGATGCCGTCGCGATCCGCAGTGCGGGGGCGACACTGCCCATCCTGCTGTACGGCGCACAACTGCCATCGGGCAACCACTATCTCTTGCAGCACGACCTCACGCCCACCGTCTACTCGTCGGAGTCGTTGCGATCGATCAGCGACCTGGCGGTCGAGGCCGGCCGCACGGTCAACGTGCACATCAAGGTCGATGCCGGCATGGGCCGCCTCGGCGTTCGTCTCGACGAGGCCGCCGCGTTTGCCGACGAGGTGACGGCTGCGCCGAACGTGAAGCTCGAAGGCATCTACACGCACATCCCGTTCTCCGAAGGGCTCGGTCAGGCCTGGTCGCGCCGTCGCCTCCAGGCGTTCACGGAGGTGGTGCGAGCGATCGAAGCGACGCACGGCACCGCAATCGATTTCGTCCAGGCTGCAGCGAGCTCGGTGTTCGCCGGAGACTTCCCCGACGTGCTGAACACGGTTGCTCCGGGGCATCTCACGTTCGGGTTGCACCCGATCGCCGGCGCCAGCGCCGAGGCATCAGGCTATCGCAAGGCCCTCAGCGCCCTACGAGCAGCGGTGATCCACATCGGTCATCGTCGCCGGGGCGATGACCTGTTGGGAGGCGGGCCCGGCGGTCTCGATGCCGACGGTACGGTCGGCGTGGTTCTGTTCGGAATGGACAACGGCTATCGCGCCGGAGTTGCGACCACGCCTGCGTACATGCTGTGCCGGGGTCGCCGATGTGCGGTGCTCTCCGTTTCGGCCGAGTACACCGTGGTCGACCTCACCGATGTGCCGGGTGCCTCGGTCGGCGACGTCGTGACGGTGATCGGACGCGATGGCGTTGACGAAATCACGGTCGAGACGGTGGCCGAGCAGCTCGGGGCTCCCAGCGCGGCGTATTGGATGGTCGGATTGAAGAGCGTCCCGTACCGTTACTCGGCGGTCGAGGCGACGTAGCCGAATCAAGACCGAGCGGGCGCTAAACCGGTGTCGACCATGGTCGATGTCGTGGCAGTCGTGACCCGCACAGCGTGCATGCCGTAGATGCCGGCAACGATCGCCGAAACACCGCCGATGGCCACACCGAAGCGCGCCCCGAACTGCTGGCACACCCAACCCAGGATCGGGCCACCGATCGGGGTGCTGCCGAGGAACACGATCGCTTGCAGCGCCAGGACGCGACCGCGCATCGACGGATCCGCACGCAGTTGCACGATCGCCGTCGACGTGGTCATGAACGTGATGCTGGAGATGCCGACGAGTACGCCGATCGGATAAGTGAACGGCACGTTCGGGGTGATGGCCAGCAGCAACATCGACGCACCGAATGCGTAAGTCGACCAGATGATGTGGCGCACGCTGACTGACGAACGCCGCGCCGACAACAGAGCGCCGACCAGCGAGCCAATGCTGATGACGCTGTAGATCAAGGTGAACGTTCGGGTGGTGCCGTGCAGCGTGCGCTTGACGAGGAGGGGCATCACCGTCTGGAAGTTGAAGGCGAACGTGCCGACGATGGCCATCATCACCAATGGGACGAACAACTCGGGCATCGTTCGCACGTAGCGCAGGCCCTCGCGCACCTGCCCCTTGCCGCGGGGGGTCACGAGGTGCGGGCGGTTCTCGCGCGTGCGCATCATGAACAGCCCGAGGATCACGGCGAGGTACGACACGCCGTCGGCCGCGAACGTCCATCCGTAGCCGACGGTCGTGATCAGCAGCCCGGCCAACGCCGGCCCGACGACGCGTGACCCGGTCATCAATGCGCTGTTGAGGCTGACGGCGTTCTGGACGTTGGCTTCGGGAACCATCTCCACGACGTAGGCGCGGCGCGCCGGGTTGTCGAACGCGGTCGCGATGCCACCGAGCACGGCAACGACGTAGATCGCCGCCACGGGCGGGTGGTTCATGAAGGCGATGAATGCCAGGGAGAACGACTGCAGCATGGCGAACGACTGCACGATCATCAACAGCTTGCGCTTGTCGGAGCGGTCGGCGACCAGACCGGACCACGCACCCAGCACCAGGACCGGGCCGAATTGGCAGGCAGCAAGCAGACCGAGGGCGAGGCCGCTGTCGGTGAGCTTCAGCACGAGCAGCGCTTGGGCGATCAAGGTCAGCCAGTTGCCGATCTGCGAGATCAGTTGGCCGCTGAAGAACAGTCGGAAGTTGCGGACGCGCAAGGAGTCGAACGTGCTGACCCGGCCGGGTGAGGCGTCGATCGCGATCGGCGATGCGGCCATCAGCAGGTCTCCTCGGTGCGGTCGACGAGCTTGGCCAAGACGTCGACCGCGTCGGTCAGCCGGCGCCGTTCGTCGTCGGTCAACGAAGCCAGTTGCGTGGCCAGCCACGACGTGCGTCGACTGCGAACCTCGTCGAGGTGGTGGGTTCCGGCAGGTGTGACTCGGATGCGTGTGACCCGGCGGTCGTTGGCGTCGGGTTCGCGGGTCACCAGACCGAGCGATTCCATCTTGCCGACGACGGCGGTGATGGTCGGGGGAGCGACCTGCTCGATTGCCGCGAGCTCGCCGTGGGTCGGCCCGCCGTGCTTGGCGATCGAGGCCAGCGCGGCGGTCATCGTCGGCCCGAGGCCGGTGCGGTCCTGCTGCCGCAGGCGGCGTGCGAGGCGAGCAACCGTGGGTCGCAGGGCGTTGGCCAACTCGAATTGTGCTTCCTGCCCGCGGGTCGTGGTGATCGACGGTGTTGGCATGGAGCCAGCCTATCGGCAATTAGTTCGTTTGACGAACTAATTGATATTCGGTTGAGTCTGTGGTTCAGTGGCCCGCCGTGACCCGGCGGGCCGAGGGGCGCGATCGAATGTGCCCTTGTGAAACAGACATGACCACACAGCGAGGCGCTCGCAGGACGCTGTGCTGCTTTGGCAGATCGGGCTTACGACTTTGTCCGTCAACGCGTCCCTTTTCGGGCTCGCGTCCATCGAGCGCGGGCTAGCACCATCGCGCGATGGCGCCACGGACCGCCCACGGCACACGATGCTGCACGACCACCGAACTCATCGGCGGCGCACGAACTGCCTTCAACAGGCAGCGTATGAAGGGACGAAGCAATGAGTGGAAGAGTGTTGTTCAGTCGCGCGCCTCAGAACGGCGCCACCAACGAACCCGGTGGTGGAACGTCACGGCGGCGCCGTGTCAGTCTGTGGCTGGCAGCGCTGATGACGATGGGTGGTGTGCTGGTGGCACCGGTGCTCAAAGGCGTCACCAGTGCGGCCGGCATTGTCAACAACCCGCCGGTCGGCACACACTCGATCTTGGTGTTCCCGCAGCGCGACTTCGTGTCGGCAAGCGGTTACGCAGCTGACGACTTGGTCGTCGTGAAGCTCATCCACCCCAACGGCACCACCATCAGCACCGACCCGGCCAATCCGATCGTGCCACAGGACGACCCGCGGGCTGTGCCTGGCGCACCCTTCG
Source organism: Ilumatobacteraceae bacterium (assembly GCA_043758005.1). Classification (GTDB taxonomy): domain Bacteria; phylum Actinomycetota; class Acidimicrobiia; order Acidimicrobiales; family Ilumatobacteraceae; genus JAENVT01. Next base: position 946 of record JAYVOI010000123.1, on the reverse strand, counting down.
CCGGGATCGTCGAGGTCAACCACCCCGGCGGACGCTGCTGGTTCACAACGACCCCCGACATCCGCCCTGGCGACGTCGTCGAGATCGACATCGTCGGCGGGCCGAACGCCGGTACCGCCGACGCGACCACCGTGTCGAACATCACCGTCCGGCGCCCCGTCCAGACGGCACCGGGCACCGTCGTGATCCACGGCACGGCCGTGGCCAACGACGGCGTCAGTCAGATCCCCGCCGCCCAGATCGAGCAGCGCTTGGTCGCCAACCGCGATGCCTTCGACGTGAACGGCCGCCGCACACTGCGCGCCGTCGCCGCCCCGGCCACCGCCGACGGCGTGCTCAGCTATGACGGCCCCGGTCTGACGACTTGGACCGCGACCTACAGCGGACTCGATGTCGCCGACGTCACCCGTGCCCTCGGAGCTGAGGCACGCGGCATGTGGCTCGGTGCGGCGATCGCACCTGCTCTGGAAGGCACGATCTTCGAGATCGGCGCCGCTGTCGTGCCTGGCCCTGCCGCACCCTGCACGGCGCCGCTCGAGATCCTCCCGCCCCCGCCGGGCAGTGAACTGACCCCGCCGACCGACCCGACCCTATTGACGGCTCAGGTCAGCAACTCGAACACGGTCACGTTGAACTGGCAGGCCTCGACCGACAACGTCGGCGTGACCAGCTACGGCGTCTACCGCGATGGCGTTGCCGTCACGAACGTGCAGAACCCGGATGGCACGGCACCAGCGCCGACCACCTATGTCGACAAGAACACTGCACCTGGTACCTACACGTACACGGTTGATGCTGCCGACGCAGTTGGCAACCGGTCCGGTCAGTCCAATGCAGTGACGGTGGCCACCGTCGCACTGCTTGCGCCCAACGTCGCGGCCAGCGAGCCACCTGTCTCGCCGGTGCAGATCATCGGTTTCCCGTCGCGCGACTTCATCTCGTCGTC
>JAYVOI010000122.1:0-5308 GCA_043758005.1 Ilumatobacteraceae bacterium | reverse complement strand
CGAGCGCGGCGAGCACGTCGCGATCGATGACCTCCGTGTTGATCACGTCGGCCTCCCAGCCGCCGTAGTACGCCAGCAGGCCGAGGCGATCGCGTCGGCGGCGGCCTGCGCCTCACTGGCGAGGTCGCCGGTGATCGGCCGGCTCTCGCGGCGCCACTGCGCCACCTCTTCGTCGGCGGTGTAGATCTTGGCCTTGCGCTTGGCGCGGTCGATCGCCCGTTGGAACTTTCCGCCGAGCACCACCTGATGCCGATCGCGCCCCTCTTGGGCGTTGACCTGAGCCGGGATGTCGCGCCAGTAGATGACGATCAACTCGCGGCTGCCTCGACCGGTGCGGGCCATCACGCCACCCGCCGCGACAACGAGACTGCCACGCCATGTTCGACGACCGCGGTGAACGGTACGAGGCCGACGTGACGATGTTCGAACTCGAGGCCGAGACGCTCGGCTGCAGCGCGGCCCAAGGCCACGAGGGCGTCGCTGTCGGTCTGTGAGATCAGCACGACCCGCCGATAGTTGCCGAAGTACATGTCGAGCAGCTCGGGGTGGCGGTCGAGGCCGAGGCCCTGCCAGAGCAACGCGTCGAAGTGCTTGGCCAGGAAGTCGGTGAGGAACAAGGTGCCGAGCTCCTCTTCGTGCAGTGCCGCGAACCGCTCGGTGCCGGTGAAGAACTCGTAGCAATGTGACCCTGGCAGCCGGCTGACAGTCGGGTGCCGTTCGAGCAAGGCGTCGAGCGCCCCGCCGGTGCCGCAGTCCGCATAGGCGACGAACACCGCGCGATCATCGGCAGCGGCCTGGGCAAGCAGCGGCTCGAGCTCGGGCACGATCCGCTCGGGGCGGTTGTGCAAGTTGGCGGGCAGATAGGTGACCTCCACGGCGTCGGCAAGTCCCTGGGCGCGCAAGACCGTGCGCAACTCCGAGGCGAGTGCCCCGCAGGCGATGACAAGGGGCGCGGTGGTCATGCCGGTGGTCCGTCGGTTCAGGCCACCGAGGGGCCGGGCGGCTCGGCCCTCAACCGGTCGCGACGCGCGCTGACCAATTTCTTGGCGGTCTCTGCAGCAACTGCCGCGTCGCGGCAATAGGCGTCCGCGCCGACGGCTTGGCCGAACTCCTCGTTCAGCGGTGCACCGCCGACCAGGACGAGGTACTTGTCGCGCAGCCCTTTTTCGATGAGCGTGTCGACGACGACCTTCATGTACGGCATGGTCGTGGTCAGCAGCGCCGACATCCCCAAGATGTCGGGTTGGTGCAGTTCGAGGGCGGCCAGGAACTTGTCGACGTCGGTGTTGATACCGAGGTCGATCACCTCGAATCCGGCGCCTTCGAGCATCATTGCCGTCAGGTTCTTGCCGATGTCGTGGATGTCGCCTTTGACCGTGCCGACGACCACCTTGCCGATCGACTCCGCGCCGGTCTCGGCCAGGAGTGGACGCAAGATGCCCATGCCCGCCTTCATCGCATTGGCGGCCAGCAGCACCTCGGGCACGAACAGGATCCCGTCGCGGAAGTCGATGCCGACGATGCGCATGCCCTCGACGAGTGCGTCGTTGAGCACCTTGTCCGGGCCCCATCCACGGTCGAGCAGGATGGTCGTGCCTTCGAGGATCTCGTCGGCCAGGCCGTCGTACAGATCGTCGTGCATCTGGGCGACGAGGTCCGCATCGCTCAGCGTGGCGAGGTCGAGATCGTCTTGTTCACTCATGGCGTCGGCTCCGTTTGCTACCGGGCGTTCCACGATGCAGAATCGACCCGTATCGTGGAACAACCTATCATATGCATGTTTTCACTGTCTCATTGCAGGTCTGGGCCTCTTGGCCGATACACAATGTAGGCAAGCAGGCAACAGTACGGCCAGGAAGGAGACACGCGGTGGTGGCGCGGGCGAATCGAACGGGACGGATCGAGTGGATGACGCTCGGATTGTTCGTTGGATTCTACGCCGCCTGGCTCGTCGTGGTCCTCGCTCATCGGTCGGTGCCGTGGCCGGCATCGGTCGCCGCATTCGCATTGCTCGGCGGTTTCTACATGTCGCTGCAGCACGAGGCGCTGCACGGCCACCCGACCTCGTGGCGCGGCGTCAACACCACCTTGGCCATCGCGCCGCTGTCGCTGTGGCTGCCCTACCTCGGGTACCGGTCCACCCACATGGTGCACCACCACACCGACCTCACCGATCCCGAGTTCGATCCCGAGTCGTTCTACCTCCGCCCCGAGCAATGGGCCTCGGCGGGCGCAGTGAAGCGCTCCTACATCCTCGTCACCCGCACCATGATCGGACGGCTCACGATCGGTACGGTCCACAGCATTGCCCGGTACCTGTGGCACGAGATCCGCGCGATCCGATCCGATCGGGCCGCCGCGTTCAGGTGGCTCGCCCATCTACTCGCCGCGGCGGTACTGGCCTGGTTGGTCTTCGTCCTCGTCGGTATGCCGGTGTGGGAGTACCTGTTGGGCTTCGTCGTCATGGGTCAGTCGTTCACACTGCTGCGTTCGTTCGTCGAACACTGCGCAGTCGCCGAGGGCACGCGGTCAGCGGTCGTCAAGGCCGGCCCGGTGATGTCGTTGATGTACCTCAACAACAACTTGCACCACACCCATCACGCCGAACCCTCGACGCCGTGGTACGACCTGCCCGCCCTGCATCGGTCGCTGGCCGCCGACGAGATCGCCGCGCAAGGCGCGGGTCTCTACCGACACGGCTACCTCGAGGTCGCCCGGCGCAACTTCGTGCGCCCCTTCTGCCAACCCGACCACCCGCTGTCGCCCGGTGCCCGGCCGTTCGGAGCACGAGGACTTCGATGACCATCGCCTCGCTGGCGATGTACCCGTTCCTCCCACTGCGATCCGCCCAGACCCGATTGTGGGACGGCGTTCGCTCCCGGCTGCCGTTTGCCGCGCCGGAACTGGATTGGGAGATCGACCCACTGGAGGCCAGCGGTCGTGACGATCTGCTGTTCGGCCAGACGTGCGGCTGGCCGCTGGTCACCGAACTGGCCGCCAAGGTTCACGTCATCGGAACCTTCGACGTCGATGTCGAAGGCGCCGCTGACGGGACCTATTGCTCGGTGCTGGTCACCGGTACTGGCGATTCGCTGACCGACGTCTTGCATCGACCCGATCTGGTGGTCGCCGCCAACAGCTCCGACAGTCTCTCCGGGTGGATCAGCTTGCGCTCGGCCGCAGCGACGCGGGGTGTGCAACTCGATGCCGTCACGTGGACGGGGGCTCACGCACTCAGTGTCGAGACGCTCCGCCAGGGTGTCGCTCATCTCGCCTCGATCGATGCGGTTTCGTGGGAATACCTCGACCACACCGGGCTGTCGGTCATCGGTCGCGGCCCACGCACCCCGTGCCTGCCGCTGGTGACTGCGCGCTCGTCCGGTGATGAGCTCGGCGAGCTGCGCAGCGCGTTGGCCAGAGCCGTTCACGATCCACAGTTGGCCGACGCGTGCGCCACGTTGAGGATCCGCGACTTCCTCGAGCGCGACCTGACCGACTACGGCGGAGTCCTCGAATTGGCGGAACTATGGTGAGCCGCCGTGGCGCGCACCCCGGATCCGCAACTCAAGCTCGAACTGCTCGACCGCGTCGTCGTCTATCTCGCTGATCAAGGTCTGGCCCAGACGACGTTGCGCCCGATGGCGGCCGATCTCGGTGTCAGCATCAACCGGCTCATGCACCACTTCGGCTCCAAGGACGAACTGATCAATGCGGCGCTGGCCCGAGCGATCGATCTGCAGATCGACGTGCAGCACAAGTGGCTGCAACGCGCACCCAGGCTGACCCAGGTCGAGTTGTACCGGCGGTGGTGGAAGTGGTTGTGCGCAACGCCGCAGAACCTCGCCCTCGTGCGGCTCAACTACGAGGCGGCCACGCTGGAGCCGACGGTCACCGGACTGGCCGGCGACGTGCGCGCCGACCAGATCGGCGTGTGGCGTCACGATGTCGAGCAGCGGCTGGTGTCGGAAGGCTTGAAGCCCGAGCGGGCCGCGTTGGAGGCGTCGCTGATCAAGGCCACCTTCACCGGCCTCGTCATGGACCTGTTCGCAACCGGCGAGACGCGTCGGTTGACGAAGGCCCTCGATACCTGGCTCGGCCGGCTCAGCGCGGATCTCGCCTCCGCCACAGACTCGATGAGCCCGTCGCCCGCCGTCGAGCCGTAGTCGTCGCCGCGTCCTGTCCGCCTCGTGGCCGCGCTCCGTGTGGGTTCCGCCACATGCGCCTGGGGCGAATTTCGTGCCCCGCCGCGCAACGCGCGTCGTACCAGCAAGACGACATTTCGAAATCCCCCCTTGCGCAAACCATGTGTGATAGTGGAGAATGACGTCTGTGTAATTACAGGAGCGTGATACCGCTCCCACGACGGGGCCGTACGGCAGGAGGCCACCCATGCAAGACCACATCGACACAGACGGGCGCAGTTGGCAGGACGAGGCCAACTGTTTGGGGGTCGACCCCGACTTGTTCTTCCCGGAGCGCGGCGCCTCGACCCGCGAGGCAAAAGAGGTGTGTCGCGGTTGTGTGGTGCGGCTCGACTGCCTCGAGTACGCCTTGGTCAACGGTGAGAAGTTCGGGATCTGGGGCGGGCTGTCGGAGCGCGAGCGTCGCCGCTTGCGTCGTCAACGAGCCCTAGCCGGGCGCCGCACATCGGCCTGAGTCAACGCATACCGCTCCGCGATCAGCGGTGGTAGCGTGACCACATGTTCGCTTTCTTGGATCCGCCGGAGATAATTCTCATTCTCGTCGTTGTCTTGGTGCTGTTCGGAGGTGCCCAGCTGCCGAAGCTGGCCAAGAACCTCGGCAAGGCGCAGAAGGAGTTCAAAGAAGGACTCGCCGAAGGTCAGAAGGCCGCCGAATCCAACACCGCCGAGACCAAGACCGCCGACAAGACGGTCGACGACTCCACCAGCTGACTCCATGATCTGACCGACCCGGCGCCGGTGGCCTCGTGCCCCGGCGTCGTTTCGCGCCCGGGGTGAAGCCGGCTGCTCAGTTGGCGACTCGGCGGCGCTTCAGGATGCGGCGCCGTTCGCGCTCGCTGCAACCACCCCACACGCCGTGTTCGATGCGCTCTTCCAGGGCGTATTCCAGACACTGGGTGGCAACCGGGCAGTCGATGCAGATCTTGCGGGCGCGGTCGACGCCGACGCCGTCGCTGGGGAAAAACACCGCCGGCGGATAGTTGCGGCAGTTGCCCTCCGACATCCAAGCGGTGACGGTGTCAACCTCGGTGGGGTTCTCGATACGGTGCATCGTGTCTCCTTCGTCGACCGCGACGCATCGCAGTCTAGGTGGTGCGCCCGACAAA
>JAYVOI010000121.1:0-12316 GCA_043758005.1 Ilumatobacteraceae bacterium | reverse complement strand
TGGTGGCTCGGTGGACCGTTGCAGTACGGCTCATTGCACGATCTCCTCGATGGCCGACAGGAACTCGTCGTTCTCGTCGACGGTTCCAATGGTGACGCGTAGACAATCGGTGAGACGCGGCCAATCCGAGCAGTCACGGATCAAGATGCTGCGGTCGAGCAAGTCCTGCCACACCTGTCGGCCGGGCTTGCTCCGTGGCCGGAAGAGGATGAAGTTGGCGCCGCTCGGGTACACGTCGAGGTCCAGTTGGCCGAGCCGTGCAGAGATCCGCTCGCGCTCGGTCACGATCTGCTCGACGCGGGCGTCCATCTCGTCGGTGAACTGCAACGCCAGCCGTCCGGCGATCTGCTTGGCCGCGTCGAGGTGGTACGGCAGCACCACTTTCTCGAGCTCGGCAACCAGCCACGACGGCCCGACGAGATAGCCGAGCCGACTCGCCGCCATCGACCAGGTCTTCGAGAACGTGCGCGTGACCACCAGTGGTGTCGACTCGTCGACCAGGGTCAACGCCGACCAATCGGCGAACTGTCCGTACGCCTCGTCGACTACCAACAGCCCCGGCTGCGCGGCCAGCACCGCCTGTACGTTCGCGGGGGGCTCGACGAGCCCGGTCGGGTTGTTGGGCGAGCACAGGAACGTGACGGCCGGGCGCTCCTGCGCGATCAGGCGGACGGCGGCGTCGACATCCAACCGGAAGTCGGGTGCGCGCTCACCTTCGACCACGGTCGCACCGGTGAGCCTGGCGATGTGACCGTGCAACTGATAGGTCGGTTCGAACGTCGCCACACGACGACCGGGACCGCCGTAGGTCAGCAGCAGCGTCTGGAGCACCTCGTTCGAGCCGTTCGCGGCAAAGACTTGATCCGGTCGCACATGGTGAGACTCCGCGATCGATGCCCGGAGCGCCGAAGCGCTGCGATCGGGATAGCGATGCCACTCGACTCGTGACAGCTCGGCGGCGAACGCATCGCGCCACGCGGCTGGTGGCGGTGTCGGCGCCTCGTTGGTGTTGAGCCGAATACGCACATCGACCTGCGGCGAGTGGTACCCCTCCAGCGCTCGCAGATCGTCGCGTACCGTCACCAAATGCACAGGTGGCCACGATACCGACACCGTCGCCAACGAGGGAGCCTCGATTTGGGCCGACTCCACGCCAGACTGGGAACATGAACGACCCCGTTGCCGCAACCCTGACGGTCATCGCCGAACACGTAGAGCGATATCGACAGCAGCTCGCCGAGGTCGGTCCGTTGCAGATTCCATTGGGTCGGGAAGATCTCCGTGCAGCGGTCGGTGAAGCCGAACAGGGACTGCGAAACGCCGAGCGATTGCTGCGCCGCGCACTCAAGCTGATCAGCTGAAACAGCCGAAAACACCAGCGCATCGACGCGGCGACGGCCCCGTTGAACGGGGCCGTCGCTCTGCAATGCTAGGCGGCGGATCCCAGCATCGCCCGCAAACCAGGTGGCGGGAACCTGGTTGGTAGGGCCACTATACACCGATTCCAGAAGGGCGCAAGCTGCCACACTGAGTGGTAATCGGGCTACTTTCGTGACGCTCGGCGCGGCAGTTGCGACGACGGACAGATGTCCTCCAGTGTGCATTCGGCACAGCGCGGCTTCTTCGCATCGCACACCCGACGACCGTGCAGGATCATCCGCAAGCTGAATCGGCCCCACTCCGACGGCGGCAGGAAGCGGTCGAGCTCGAGCTCCAACTTCACCGGATCCTCGAGTGTGCTGAGGCCGAGCCGCTTCGACAGGCGCAACACGTGGGTGTCAACAGGCAACCCTGGCAGGTCGAACGCCACGCTGCGCACGACGTTGCCCGTCTTGCGCCCGACCCCCGGAAGTGTGATGAGGTCGGCGAGGTCGGTGGGCACGTCGCCGCCGAAGCGTTCGAGCAGTGCCTGCGCCATGCCGAGCAGGCTCTTGGTCTTGTTCTGGTAGAAGCCGGTCGAGCGGATGATCTGCTCGACGTCGGTCGGGTTCGCCCCGGCAAGCTCGACGGGAGTCGGGTAGCGACCGAACAGCACGGGCGTCACCGTGTTGACCATCTTGTCGGTGCACTGAGCCGACAAGATCGTGGCAGCCAGCAGTTCGAATGCGTTGGTGTGATCGAGCTCGCACACGGCATCGGGATACGTCAGCGCGAGGCGTCGGGCCACCTCGGTCGTTCGACCCTTCGGGGTGCGCGGCTTCGCCATGTCGTCGACACTATTCAACGAGAGGCGCACCGGCAGGAGCCTCTGCGCCGACCGGGCATTATCCTCGGTGCGCATGTGGCGCATCGAGACCCGGCGACAGCTCGATGACCACGAGTTCGCAGTCGTCGAGCAGTTGCTCGTCGACGCGGCGAGACACGACGGCTTCCGTCCGCTCTCGGATCATCTCCGCCTCAATCTCGTCCGTCGCGACGTGGTCGACTTCGCTGCCGTCTTGGCGTTGGATGCCGTCGACTCGCTTGCCGGCTACGCCCAGCTGGCCCGGGCCAATCACTCGACCGCGATCGAGTTGGTCGTCGCGCCCGGCGAGCGCGCTCACGTCGAAGTACTCACACCGCTGCTCCTACGCGCTGCGCTCGAAATGGTTGCCGCAGACGGCGGCGGCCGCATCTTCTGGTGGGTCCACCAGCCCGGCGACCACGTGGAGGCCATCGCGTCAGCAGCCGGTCTCCGGCCGGGACGACGGCTGTTTCAGATGCGCCGGACCCTGCCGCTCGAGCAGACGACGACGGTCGAGACTCGGGCGTTCGTCGTCGGTCGCGACGAGGACGAATGGGTTCGGGTCAACAACGCGGCGTTCCACGATCACCCCGAGCAAGGCGGCTGGACGGTCGACACGCTGCGTCAACGAGAAGCAGAGCCGTGGTTCGATCCTGCGGGGTTCCGCCTCCACGAGCGCGACGGGAAGCTCGCTGCATTCTGCTGGACCAAGGTGCACAGCGACACCTCAGCACGGCTGGGTGAGATCTATGTGATCGCCGTCGATCCGCCGTTCCACGGGCTCGGGCTCGGCAAGGCACTGACCATCGCCGGGCTCGATCATCTATCCAGGCGAGGCGTGCCCGTCGGCATGTTGCACGTCGACGCCGCAAACGAGTCCGCACTGTCGATGTACGAGCGCCTCGGGTTCTCGGTCCACCACGCCGACTACGCCTACGTTGCCGATCTGACCGGCACCACAACGAACGGGATACAACTATGACGGGAGCAACATCCACGACCGGCACGGCGGAGACCGGCGAGACGAACGAGGCACTCCCGCGCTGGAGCGTCGCCGACGTGCACGAGTCGCTCAAATCGCGATCGTTCATCGACGCGCTCGAGCAGGTCGGTGCGGACTCGACGCGGCTCACGGCGCTGTTCGAGGAGCACGACATCCGCCGGTGCGATCCGCGAGCGGTCGACGCGGCCGACGGTCGAGCTGCCGACGCCGTGATCCGCGCCCTCAACGAGACCGAGCAGCGCACGGATCTCGTCGGCGCCTACGTGTACGCCTCCGTCACGACCGACAGCTTCGACGAGACGGCACAGGGTCTTCTCAGCGAGCTCGAAGTGATCGAGTCGCAGCAGCGACCCCTGTTCGCCCGCCTCGCGGAGTGGGTCGAATCACTCGGCATCGACGCCCTGGCAAGCGTCAGTACCGAGGTCGCCGAACACCGTGGGCCACTCACGTTCCTGGCAGCCCGGGCACAGCACCAGATGTCGGAGGTCGAAGAAGGCTTGTACGCCGAGTTGTCGACCACGGGGTCGACGGCATGGGAACACCTGCATTCCGACGTCACCTCGCAGCTCACCGAAGTCGTCGAGCTGCCCGGCGGCGCCAAGACCATGCCGATGGCGGCGATCCGCGGCCTGGCGACCGATGGCGACCCGGAGGTCCGCCGGCTCGCCCACGAGGCCGAGATGCGAGCGTGGCCAAGGGTCGCCGTCGCTTGCGCCGCGGCAATGAACGCGGTCAAGGGTGAAGCCAACATCGTCAACCGCCGACGACGCTGGAACAGCCCGATCGAGGCCTCGTTGTTCGCCAACAACATCAGTCAGGCGACGTTCGACGCGATGCAGAGCGCCGTCGACGCCGCGCTCCCCGACCTGCGCAGGTGGATGCACGTCAAGGCGCAGCTGCACGGTCGCCCTGGTGCGTTGCCGTGGTACGACCTGTTCGCGCCGTTGCCGTTCGCGCCGAGCGCCATTTCATGGACCGACGGGTTAAACATCGTCCGCGGTGCGTTCGCGTCGTACAGCCAGCCGCTCGGGGGCCTCGTCGATCGGGCGATCGACGAGCGCTGGATCGACGCCGGGCCGCGAGAGGGCAAGCGTGGCGGAGCGTTCTGCATGCCGTTCGTCGACGACCGCTCGTTGGTCTTCCTCAATTGGAGCGGCAGCGTCGACAGCGCTCAGACCACTGCCCATGAGTTGGGCCACGCCTATCACAACACCCAACTCGCCCAACGCACGGCGTTGCAGCGCCGTATGCCCATGGCACTCGCCGAGACCGCGAGCATCTTCTGTGAGACGCTCGTCGTCGAGGAGGGGTTGCTGCACCTCACCGGGCGCGACCGGCTGGCGCTGCTCGACGTCAATCTGCTCAGCGCGGTGCAGACGATCGTCGACATTCGCAGCAGGCTGATCTTCGAGACCGAGGTCTTCGCCCGTCGCCAACGCCGCACCCTCGGTGTGTCAGAGCTCAACGAGATGATGCTGTCCGCACAGTCCGACGCCTACGGCGACGGCCTCGATCAATCGACCGCACACCCGTACATGTGGGCCGTGAAGCCGCACTACTACTCCTCACACTTCTACAACTGGCCCTACACCTACGGCCTCCTGTTCGGTCTTGGCCTGTTCGCCAAGTACCGCGACGAACCGCAGCGGTTCAAGTTGTCGTACGACGATGTGTTGTCGCGGGCGGGCATGAACACTGCCGAGGAGCTCGGCGGCGTGTTCGGTTTCGATGTGTCGGATGTCGGCTTCTGGACGGCCAGCCTCGACGTGTTGCGCGGTCACATCGATCAGTACACGGCATTGGCCGCTGAGGTGTGATCGGTACGAGCGTGACCACGTCGTTGTACCAGCCGAGCCGAGCCGAGCTGGCGGAGTTGCTCGACGGCGAGCCGCGTTACCGCCTCGACCAGATCTGGCAGGGGCTGTACCAGAACTTCTCGACTCCGGAAGAGATGACCAACCTTCCCAAGGCGTTGCGGGTCACGCTGTCGCAGCGGCTGACACCGGCCCTGCGCGTCGTCGTCCGCCGGGTCAGCGACGGAGGCGACACCGTCAAGTACCTCTGGGAGCTGCACGACGGTCGGCGGATCGAGACGGTGCTGATGGTGTACCCCGACCGGGTCACGGTCTGTGTCAGCAGCCAGGTCGGGTGCGCGATGGGCTGCGGGTTCTGCGCCACCGGTCAAGCCGGTTTCGGTCGCCACCTGACCGTCGGCGAGATCGTCGAGCAGGTCGCGGTCGCCGCCCGCGAGGCGCGATCGATGGAGCGCCGGCTCGGCAACGTGGTGTTCATGGGCATGGGCGAGCCGCTGGCCAATGAGGGTGTGGTGTGGGAATCGATCGAGCGGCTGCACGACGATCTCGGGTTGTCGGCACGAAAGCTGACCATCTCGACCGTCGGCTTGGTGCCGGGCATCCGCCGCCTCACCGAACGGCCGCTGCCCGTCAACCTCGCCGTGTCGTTGCACGCCGCCAACGACCGGTTGCGCGACGAGCTCGTACCGATCAACAAGCGCTACCCGATCGACGAATTGATGTCGGCCTGTGCGGACTACCTGGCGGTCAAGGGCAGGCGGCTCAGCTTCGAATGGGCGATGATCGACGGAGTCAACGACCGTTCGTCCGATTCGGCCGAGCTCGCCAAGCTGTGCCGGCGGTTCCGCCTGCCCGCACACGTCAACCTCATCCCGCTCAACCCGACACCCGGCTACCCCACGGTCGGCTCGCCACTGAAGCGCGTGCACGACTTCCGAGACAGCCTGGAGTCCCTTGGTGTCAACGCAACCGTGCGCCGCAATCGAGGAACCGACATCGATGCTGCCTGCGGCCAGCTGGCTGCCGGCCAACCGGTGACGCTCAGTCCGTCACGGTGAGGTCAGGTACTTCGGGTTGGCCACGGCCAACTTGTCGCGCACCGATTGCCACACCAGGCTGCGCACCTCATCCAGCCGGTCGTCGAGGTCGCCAGCCCTGATCGCAGCGGCCAGGGCAGCGTCGTCGGCGACACCGAGCCGCGTCAGGCGATCGAGGTGGGCGGCGCGTTGAACGACACCGAGGCCGAGCTCGCGCTCGACGATCGCCAGCGCATTGATCGCCACACGGGTGTGATATTGCAACCGGCCATCGGTGGCAGCCAGCACGTCGCGCTGCAGCCACTCGCGGACCGCCTCGACCAGCCCAGCGGCGGACGGCGCATCGTGCGGGCTCACCAGTGACCTTCCAACGCCAGGAACAGGTCGTGCTCGTTCTCACAGACCCGCCGACCGATTGCCGCCAGCTCGTGACTTCGCGTTGTCCCAGTGAGGTGGGCGTTGGCCTGCATGATGCACATGATCCCCCACTTCATCGTGCCCAGCACCTCCCACCAGCGCACGGCGCCGGCATCGACCGGACCGCCGCCGGCGGCCTCGTAGGCCTCGAACAGCTCGTCGTACGAACCAACGCCGGCGACGGGTCTCGGCGACCCGAACCGCCACGCCTTCACGCACGTCCAGCCAAGATCTTCCAACGGGTCACCGAGATGCACGAACTCCCAATCGAGCACCGCCCGCAAGCCCTGCTCGTCGACGATCACGTTGCCGAGCCGGAAATCGCCGTGCACCACCACGTGCGCCCCCGTCGGTGGGCGGTGAGCATCGAGCCACCGCAACACCAGCTCGAACGTCGGGTGGGGCTCGCCGAGCGTGTCGAGCATCTGGCGGTACTGCTCGACCTGATCCGTGTTGGTCAGGCCGGGAATCGTCGCCGGGTCGATCGAGTGGATCTTGACCAGCGCGTCCGCGAGTTGCGCGGGCAAGACATCACGAGCATGGGCGTACTCGGCGTCGCGGAGCAACTTGCGCGGTGTCGTCTCCCCCGCGACGCTCGTCACGATCGTGTAGGCGCCACCCAGGTCGGCGCGATCGGTCGATGCGGCGATGATCGCTGCCGTCGGTACGCCCGCCGCTGCAGCGGCGCGCACAGCGGCTGCCTCCACCGCCATGTCGCGCTCGTCACCGTCGCGCTGCCGCTGCAAGATCAGCGCACGACCGTCGGCCTCGAACTGCCACGTGTCGCGCGATGCGCCACCCGACAGTTGCGTCAGGCCGGCGATCGTCGCAGCACCGAGCACCGCTGCCAACCGTTCGGCGAGCTCGTCGGCCATCAGCCAAACGAAGGGCAGTGGGCCGCAACCGTTGGGTACGGGTTGACGGCCGGGCCGCCGAACGGGTGCACCTCGAAGTGGAGGTGAGCGATGCTGAACTGGGCGTTGCCGCTCTGGCCCAGGAAGCCGATCGTGGTGCCGGCGGTCACCGAGCCCAGTTGGCCGTATCGGTCGAGGTGCGCGTAGTAGTACTTGTGCCCGTCGACCCCGCTGAACCAAATGGTCGTGCCGCCCAGGGCGTTGGTCTTCGCCTCGGCGACGCCATCGACGACGGCGAGCACCGGGATGCCACGCTGCCCGATCATGTCGACACCCTGGTGCCGGCGACCACCGCTGCGGGGCGCACCCCACGTGTCTGCGAACGGCGCCGGGGCGCTGCCGGTCGGGCACGTCCAACCCGGCCAGGTGCCGTAGTCGTTGCCGCCACCACCGGGGAAGCTGCCGTTGCCGCCACCACCGGTCTGACCGCCGCCGGCATCGGGCAGCGAAGGACGCGTGGCAACGCCGGTCGGCGCAACTGCGTCACCCGAGTCACCGCCGTTGTCGTCGGCCGGGACCGCGTTCTTGCCGGACGGATCAGGCACGGAATCCACGGGCGTCGGGATCGTCGGAGTGGGCTCATTGAGCAACTTCTTGCGATCGGTCTCACGCTTGCGCCGGGCCTGCTCGGCGATCAGCGCCGTGCGCACCGACTCGTCCTTCAGACGATCGGCCTCGACGACTTTCAGGCGCTGCACTTCTGCCGATGCCGCGTCTTTGAGCGATGCCAGGTTGATCCGCTCCTGCTCCGCCTGAGTCTTCTTGTCGGCAAGCTTCAGTCGCTTGTCGGCGAGGTCGGCATTGAGGGCGTCGAAGCGGTCGAAGTCGTTGGCCGACGAGTCGTAGATCACTTCCATCAGCGCGTCGATCTTGACCTGGTCCTCCGGTGACTGGAACCCCGTCAGCAACGGCACTCCGGTGCTGCCCGACCGGGTGTAGCGACCGATGGCCACGTTCTCCACGGAGAGCTGCAGGGCCTTCACATCACCCTCCAGCGCGGTGATCTCGGACTGCAACTGGTCCTGCTGCAAGGTGAGCTGATCGATGCGCGATTCCGAGGCGAAGTAGGCGTCTGCCGCAGCGTTGGCCCGCTCGCGGGCGTCGACGATCTCCTTCGCAGCCTGCTCGGCCTCGGTGTCCGCGGCGCGCCCGACCGTGGTCACCGACAGCGGCGCGAGAAAGCACACCGCCGACACAATCACCAGAATCCGACGCATCCCGCTGCGAGGGTACCAGCGGATTGGGCGTTACGATCGGCACCTCTTACTCTGCGTGGCGATATCGTCACATCTCCATGTCTGGAGCGAGGGGGTCGGCACCATCGAGGTCAGAGGTCTTGCGCCTCGTCGATGTCAGCTTCGTCCGCGGCGAGCGAACCATCCTTGCGCCGTTGACGTGGAAGGTGCTGGCCGATCAGCGGTGGGTGGTGCTGGGCGCCAACGGGTCGGGCAAGACGACCCTGTTGCGGATCGCGGCGATGTACGAGCACCCCTCGACTGGCGATGTGCAGGTCCTGGGCGAACGCCTGGGGCGAACCGACGTGCGGGTACTGAGGCGGCGAATCGGCTACATGTCGCCCTCGCTGGCCGCGCAGTTGCGCCAGGAGCTGCGATGCCTCGACATCGTGATGACCGCGAAGTACGCGGCGCTGGAGCCGTGGTGGCACCGCTACGACGAGGCCGACGAGGCCCGGGCGCGAGTCTGCCTCGAGCGGATGGGCGTCGCCTGGCTGGCCGACCGGCCGATGTCGACCACCTCGTCGGGTGAGCAGCAGCGCGTCCTGCTGGCCCGGACGTTGATGAACGAGCCGGCCGTGTTGCTGCTCGACGAACCCAGCGCCCGTCTCGACCTCGGCGGTCGCGAGCAACTCGTTCAGGCCCTGGCCGAGCTGACGACCGACGCGGCTGCGCCGCCCGTGATCCTCGTGACCCACCACCTCGACGAGGTACCCCCCGGCATGACCCACGTGCTGATGCTGCGCGACGGCAAGGTCGCCGCGTCGGGCCCGATCGACCGAACGCTGACATCGGCCAGCCTCAGTGAATGCTTCGGGATGACGTTGAAGTTGGAGCGGCACGACGACGGGCGCTTCAGCGCCTGGTCGCCACGAGCTCCAACAGCCGCTCCCGACCCGAGGTGATCTGTTCGGCGAGCACCCGTTCGAGTGCGCCGCCGGTCCACAACGAACCGCCGTAGTGCAGGTGCATCGTCAACGTGCTGAGACCGGCGCGCTCGTCGATGCTGGCGGCCAGCACCCACGGCGAATGGTTCCGACCGTCGGCCTGATCGCGCTCGAACGTGACGGAGAACGTCTCGGCATCACGGATGGTTCGGACCATTCGCAATCGCTTGCTGCGCGCCAACGGGCCGAGGCGGGCCCGCAATTCGACATCCCACACGGGGTCGTCACCGGGCTCCGCTGTCGCGCTGTGCACCAGACCGTTCCACTGCGGGTACGTCGACAGATCGTCGACCAGCTCGAACAACTCCTCGGCCGGGCACGGCGCCTCGAGCGACGCGGTGATGTCCATCGCCGACCTACGTGGCCGGTCGGGCCCGGCCCTGCCCGCCGAACGCGCGGGCCAGGAGCGGACCGCGGGCCTCGAGCAGCCCATCGAGGTCGTCGGTCTGGTCGAACGTCGGCTTCCAAGGCAGCACCTCGGCCTCGACCGGTGCGACGGACTCACTGAAGTCGTCGTCCATCTCGGCAACGACCACGTCGGCGCCGAGCTCCAGCTGCTCGGTGTCGTCGTGATGATGCCGGACCACGCGTCGTTGTCGAGGCATCGCCGCGGTTGGTTGAGCCGGCGCTCTGAACAACCGGGGCACCGGATCTCGGCGGTCGTCGAGCATCCAACCGAGCGGCACGACCATGGCATCGGCATGCCGACGACACAACACGCCGGCACGATCGGTGGTGACACGATCGTACGAATCGATCCAGACCATGAGGTGCTCGGCATCGAAGCCGTAGGTCATCTCGGCGACTTGCGAACATCCAGGGCGTTCACACAGTCGCGTCATCTCTCATAACGTACCCGAGGAACGCACCCTCGTCCGGCTTCATCATTCCCTTCGGCACCGCCGGCATGACAAAGTGGTCGCCCATGAAGTTTCGAACCTCTTGCTCGGCGCGCTGGTGACGACGTCGGACCCGGGCTGCGCCACGACCAGCGCTGCGCCTGCGTCGGAAACGTTGCCGGTCACCGGCGGCGATCAGGCAACAGTGCTGACCGCCTCGGCCCTGCTGGTTGCCGTTGGAGTCGCAGCCGTCGCATCCGCATCCGTCGGCGATCCACCCGTTTGACGCCCTCCCCCGCCCCGCGGTCGTCCTGACCTCCGAGGGGGCGTGGTCATCGGGCCGGATGCGTCCCCCTGGGAGCATCGACAGCCGATCCGGTTTGGCAGAGTCGAACTGTCGCGGCGCCAAACGCCACTGCAGATCCAAGCAGCCAACTGACGATCGTCGCGTCGACTCGATGGGTGGCCAGCAGCGCAATGAGCGCCGCGACGACGAACACTTCAGCGCCGAGCGCGACGACGAATGCGGCGACACGACCGCCATGGCGACCTCGCCGGCGCGCCCAATGCGAGATGCCCCACGTCGCTAGCGTGAGGACGATCGCGTTCGCCA
This sequence comes from Ilumatobacteraceae bacterium, assembly GCA_043758005.1. Taxonomy (GTDB): domain Bacteria; phylum Actinomycetota; class Acidimicrobiia; order Acidimicrobiales; family Ilumatobacteraceae; genus JAENVT01. The sequence goes on along the minus strand of JAYVOI010000121.1, from coordinate 1,273 downwards.
CGAATAATGCAGCGACGATTGCGATAACAGCTTGAACGATGCCGTCAAACGCACCTGGCTCATCGAACATGCTTCTTGAGTCGGCACGCGCAGGGGCTCCCTTGAGTCGGTCGGGCCGATCGGGGCGGCCGCTGCAGGCAGCCGGCTCGCCGCGGCTAGCCGAGGACGGAGCGCAGGGCGTCGAGGCGCGATGGAACCAGGCGGTACCACACCCACAGGCCGCGCTTGTCACGCTCGATCAGACCGGCGTCGACGAGGATCTTCATGTGATGGCTGACCGTCGGCTGCGAACGACCCGACGGTTCGAGCAGATCACACGCGCACACCTCGTCGTTGCCCGATGCGGCGATGAAGCTCAACAGCCGCAGACGAATCGGGTCGGCCAGCGCGGCGAACGAGCTGGCCAACATCACGGCCTGTTCTTCGTCGAGCACGTCGGCGCGCACCGGTGCACAGCAGGCGATCGGATCGAGCAACGAGATCTTGCGAACGGCCATGCGACCAACTGTACAGAAACTTCGGCAGAGTGCATTGACATTCATCCATCTAATCGATACGTCATTGCATCGACTATCGTCAATGTATTGTTGACGGCGCTTCCTCAGGAGGAACCCTGAATGTCCCGTGTGCAACTCGCCCTCAACGTTGCTGACCTCGACGCTTCGATCGAGTTCTACACCAAGTTGTTCCAGACACCCCCCGCCAAGATTCGCGAAGGCTATGCCAACTTTGCGATCGCCGATCCACCGCTGAAGTTGGTGCTCCTCACCGGCTTGGGCGAGCCGGGCTCGCTGAACCACATCGGTGTCGAAGTCGAGACCACCGACGAGGTCTCTGCCGTCATTGCTCGGACCCAGGCCATCGGAATGGACCGGGAGATCCAGGAGGACACGACATGTTGCTTCGCCGTGCAGGACAAGACGTGGATCAAGGGACCGGAGAACGACTGGGAGTTCTACACCGTGCTCGGCGACGCCTCCGTGATGTCATGCGGCGTCGAGAGCGTGCCGGCCGCAAGTACCCAGTGCTGCTGAGTTGACCGAACTCAGTGATCAGCCCGAGACGGCACGGGTGGGCTGCACCTCGCGCTCACCCGCCGCTTCGTCGCCGGGGCGGTGGGCACCGCACTGTTGATCATCGCCGTGATCGGCTCGGGGATCATGGCCAGTCGTCTGTCACCCGACGACCTCGGTCTGCAGTTGCTCGAGAACGCAGCAGCGACAGCCGGCGCCCTCATCGGGTTGACCCTCATGTTCGGCGCAGTCTCGGGCGC
>JAYVOI010000120.1:0-5359 GCA_043758005.1 Ilumatobacteraceae bacterium | reverse complement strand
ACGAGCACGGCAGCATCGGGGACCATGCCCGAGTTGCGGCACTTGATGTTGAAGAACCGCTCGGCGCCCATGTCGGCCCCGAAACCGGCCTCGGTGATCAGGTAGTCGGCGGTGTGGATGCCGATCAGGTCGCCGATGATCGACGAGTTGCCGTGGGCGATGTTGCCGAACGGGCCGGCATGCACGATCACCGGTGTGTGCTCGAGCGTCTGCAGCAGGTTCGGCTTCAGTGCCTCACGCATGATGACCGCCATCGCGCCGGCACCCTTCATCTGCTCGGCCGTCACCGGCTCGCCGGCCTTGTTGTATCCGACGACGATGCGCCCGAGCCGGGCCCGCAGGTCGGCGGGCGAGGTCGCCAGCGCCAGGATGGCCATCACTTCGGAGGCCGCGGTGATGTCGAACCCGGTCTGACGGGTGACACCGTCGGCCTTGCCGCCGAGGCCGACGATGATGTTGCGCAGCGCCCGGTCGTTGACGTCGAGCACGCGTCGCCAGGTGATGTTGTGGATGTCGAGGTCGAGCGCGTTGCCCTGGTGCAGGTGGTTGTCGACCATGGCCGACAACAGGTTGTGGGCCGCGGTGACGGCGTGGAAGTCGCCGGTGAGGTGCAGGTTCAGCAACTCCATCGGGATCACCTGGCTGTAGCCGCCACCCGCGGCGCCGCCCTTGATGCCGAACGTCGGGCCCATCGACGGTTGACGCAGGCTGATCGTCGCCTTCTTGCCGATGTGCTTCATCGCCATGCCGAGGCCGACCGTCGTGGTGGTCTTGCCCTCGCCCAGCGGGGTCGGGGTGATGGCCGTGACGACCACGTACTTGGCCTTCGGACGATCCGCCAGCTCGTCGATGGCTTCGAGCTTGATCTTGGCCAGGTCGTCGCCGTGGGCCTCGAGCAGATGTGGGCCGATGCCCATCTGCGCGGCGATGTCGGTGAGCGGCGCCAGCGTGGCGGCGCGGGCGATGTCGAGGTCGGATGGGAACGCCACGGTGACTCCTTTGTCGGACGGGTCGGGATTCCACTCTACGGAACCTGCCCACGATGCGGAATACTAGTCGATGGCGGCGATGGCGCTGCCACCGAAGACCTGCCCGGTCGGCACGACCTCCAGACGGGTCACGTCGACGTGCGCGGGCATCGTCAACGCCACCCCGACGAGGGCGGCAATGTCGCCCGGCTGGATCGCCGTCGCCCCCGAGTACAGGCGGTCGACGGCGACGTCGTGGCCCCCCATCGCCTCGTCGTAGAGGTTCGTCTCGACGCGGCCGGGGGTCAGCACGGTCACGCGCAGGGCGGTGCCGTGCAGGTCGAGCCGCAGGCCGTCGGCGAACGCGTTGAGCGCCGCTTTGGTGGCCGAGTAGAGCGCACTGTTTACAGTCGGTCGGCTGCCGGCGATCGAACCGGTGAACACGAGGTGCCCGCGGTTGCGGCGCACCATGCCGGGCAGCACCGACAACGTGGCGTGCACCGCGGCACGCAGGTTGATGTCGATCAGCGCGTCGGCAACGCCCGTGCTCGAGAGTTGGGCGGGCTGCAGGTCGCCGATGATGCCCGCGTTGTTGACGAGCACGTCAGCGTCGAGGCCGGCGATGATCGCCGACAGCGCGCTGGTATCGCGCACATCGACGCCATGCACGGTGACCCCGGCGTCGCCGCGCATCGCATCGAGCGCCGCATCGTCCAGCGCCAGGGCGTGCACGTGCACACCCAGACGGACGAGCTCGGTGGAGATCGCCCGACCGATGCCGCCCGAAGCCCCGGTGACCACGGCAGTGCTGTACGGGGTCACAGGTCTTTGCACAGTCGCAGGGCGTCGTAGATCGCGGCGTGGATGTTGCGCCCGGCGACGGCATCGCCGATGCGGAACAGTTGGTAGCCCTCATGGTTGATCGGCTGCGGAGCGCCCGCAACGAGCGCCGGGTAGTCGACCTCGCCGCCGTTGCACGAGCCCTTCACCAGGGCGAGGTACAGCTCGTCGTTGGCCAGCACGCCGTGATCGACGACGACCGCATCGACGGTGCGCGTGTGGCGCACCGGCGAGTGGTCACTCCCGATCTCGACGACCAGTCGGCCGTTGTCGCGGCGCACCGTGCGCACCCGTTGGTTCAACGTGATGCGCGTGTCGGTCTCGTTGAACGCGCGTGCATACGGCACCATGTTCATGCCTCCGACATCGATGCCGACCGTCCGCTCCGGGGTGACGATCTCGAGGTGTGCGCCAGATCGGGCCAGCATCTCCGCCGTCGTCATGGCCGAGTGTGTGCCGTCGTCGTCGTACAGCAACACGTCGCCGCTGAGCCGCGCATCGCCGCCGATCACATCCCAGGCCGACACGGTCAGATCGACACCCGATTCGAGCTCCGGGCTGTGCGGCAACCCGCCGGTGGCGACGATGACGACATCGGGCTGCAGATCGCCGACAACGTGCTCATCGGCATACGTGTCGACGCGCACGTCGACACCCAGCCGAGCCAGCTCACTGTCGCGCCACTCGATGATCCCGAGCAGATCCTTGCGTCGGGGGTTGCGGGCGGCAAGGCGGATCTGCCCACCCGTCCACGGCATTGCCTCGAGCACGACGACGTCATGGCCGCGCTCGGCGCAGATCCGAGCCGCTTCCAGCCCACCGGGGCCGCCCCCGACGACGACCACCCGACGACGGGTCGGCGCGGGCGCGATCACGTGCGGCATCGTCAGCTCGCGACCGGTCGCCGCGTTGTGGATGCACAGCGCCTCGCCCGCCTGGTAGATCCGATCGAGGCAGTAGGTCGCCCCGACGCACGGCCGGATCGTGTGCTCGAGGCCGAGCTCGATCTTGCGGACGAGGTGTGGTTCGGCCATCTGGGCGCGGGTCATCCCCACCATGTCGACCAGGCCTTCGGCGATGGCGTGGCGAGCGGTGGAGACGTCGTCGACCTTCGAGGCGTGCAGCACGGCGAGCCCCGTCTCGGCCCGGACCATCCCGGCGAAATCGAGGTGTGGCGCCGAGGGCATGCCGTGGATCGGGATCACCTCGGTCAAGACGGCGTCGTTGACGATGCTGCCGCGGATCACGTTGACGAAGTCGATCAGCTGCTCTCCCGCCAGACGGCGCAGGATCTCCAACCCGACGGGGGTGTCGATGCCGTCTTCCAGCCGCTCGTCGACCGCCATGCGTATGCCGACGATGTAGTCGCTGCCGACCCGCTCGCGAATGGCGCGCATCACCCGCAGCGGAAAGCGCATGCGGTTCTCGAACGAGCCGCCGTACTCGTCGTCGCGGCGGTTGGTTGCCGGCGACCAGAACTGGTCGAACAAGTGGCCGTAGGCCTCGATCTCGATGCCGTCCATCCCACCGGTCTGCATCCGTTCCGCAGCGTCGGCGTAGTGGCCGACGATGCGGTCGATGTCCCACAGTTCGGCCACCTTCGGATGGGACCGGTGGGCAGGCTCGCGCAACGCCGATGGCGCGACCACGGGCAGCCAATCGTCCTGACCCCAGCCGGTCCGCCGGCCGAGGTGGCTGATCTGGATCATCGCTGCCGCGCCATGCTCGTGGATGTCGTCGGTCATCGCCCGGATCCACGGCACGATCGCGTCGTCGTAGGCGTGCAGGTTGCCGAACGCGGGTGGGCTGTCGGGCGAGACGACGGCGGTGCCGGCGGTCATCGTCATGGCCAGGCCGCCCTTCGCCTTCTCCACGTGGTACAGCCGGTAGCGGTCCTTCGGCATGCCGTCTTCGCTATATGCCGGCTCGTGCGATGAGGAGAACACGCGGTTCTTCAGCCGAAGTTGCTTGAGAGTGAACGGCTGGAGCAACGGATCCGAAGTCACGGTTACTTCTTACAAGGTCTGTCCATCCATCTCTGGACGCAGCGGGGCGACCGGTCTAGGTTGCTGGTGGGGACTCTCCGCGCCAATGCGGTGCACATAGCTCTGGAGGATCGACCGTGATCGTTACCTTTCGACCATTCCGTCAGGCGCGTCGGCTGCGCCGTGCCGGTGTGTTCGGTTCGTTGTTGTTGCTGCTGGTGGGGTTGGCCGTACCCGCCAGCCCAGCCGTCGCCTCGCGTCACGACGGCGACGACACGTCGCGTGTGTTGTTCTTTGTGTCGGACGGCATGCGCCAGGACCTCGTCGAGAAGTACGCGCAGCAAGGTGTCGTGCCCGGCTTCCGCGATCTGCTGCGCAAAGGCGTGAAGGCAGCCGACAACGGGCTGCTGACCCAGGCCCCGCCGAACACCGGCGCCGGGTGGTTCACCCTCTCCACGGGCGCCTGGCCGGCCGTGACCGGCTCGACCAACAACACGTTCCACATCAACGGCCAGCCGTTCGGCAACCGCACGGCGGCCTTCGACCGGGGGGTGCTGCAAGCCGAGACCCTCGCCCAATCTGGCGAACGCGGTGGATTGAAGGTGGCCCAGATCGAATGGGCCGGCGGACGTGGTGGGGCCATCAACGGACCGACGCTCGACTTCCGCAACTTCTTGTCGGGTCGTGGCATCGCCACCAACTACGTCTCGCCGTCCGATCTCCCCAACTTCGTCGCCTCGTTCGGGGTGCAGTACGACCATCCCGGCGGGTTCGCCGGCCAGGCGCCGTTCCCGCAGGCCGCCCCGTCACCGGCGACCGGTTGGACCGGTGTTCCCGCCTCGTTCAGCACAGCGATGGAGATGCGGCTGCGCGTGCTGGACTTCGGCGTCGACAAGTACGGCCTCAACGCCTACATCTACGACTCGACCAACGATCATCGCACCAACTACGACCGCGTCCTCTTCTCGCGAACCAAGGCTGGGGCCGACAAGGTCGCCGACCTGCGCGAGGGTCAGTTGGCCGACGTCAAGGTGGTCGTGCAAGGTGGCGCGCTAGCGGGCAAGACCGCGGCGATGCTCGTGAAGGTCGAGAAGCTGTCGAAGGATCTCTCGCAGGTTCGGCTGTTCCACACCTCGGTCACCAGGGCGGTCGCGATCTGGCCGACATGGCCGGGCGAGCCGGGGTTCACCGGCGACTTCGAGGACTACGTCGCGGCGACGTTCCCCTCGTCGCAGGCCGGCGACTTCGCCGTCGTCGAGTCGGGCATCGTCAGTGAAGAGACGTACATGGATCAGGCGATGTATTGGGAGAAGGCCTACCAGCCGATCATCAAGTACGTGCTCGACACCTACCAACCCGATCTGGCGATGGTCGGGTATCCGGCCACCGACGAGGTCTCGCACCAGTTCCTCGGCCTCATCACCAAGACCCTGCCGAACGGCGCACCGAACCCGGCCTACGACGATGTCGAGGTCAACGGCACACCCGACGGGCGCGTCCGCCAACGCGAGACCTTCATCCGCCGCGCCTACGCGGGCTCCGACGCCACGATGCGTCTTGCCCAGA
>JAYVOI010000119.1:0-12440 GCA_043758005.1 Ilumatobacteraceae bacterium | reverse complement strand
GCGACGGCGACGCATCGAGACCGCACCCACGACCGACAGCGACGCGAGGCTGTAGAACATCATCAGACCGAGGGTGCTGGCGTCGTGATTGCGGCCCTCGATGCCACCGAGGTCGACGTTCTGCAACGGATGGAACAGCTCCCACTGACGAAGCACGCGCAGGGTCACCACGCGCGGCAGTTCGTTGGCGTGGGCTCGTGCGTAGTCGAACCCGAGCGACCGCCAGTACAACGCGACCTGCGACTCGTCGCCGGGAGGTTCACCTTGCGCATCGCGGACCTTCTGCTGACACTGGAAATCCCAGTATCCGACGAACGGCCCGTTGTACACCGTCGCACAGTTGGCGTACACCATCACTTCGTTGCCGTTCGTCGAGAGCGGCACGAAGTTCTCGAACGTCGTCGTGTTGCGGATCATCCAGGGAGCCAGCACGGCGACGCAGGCCGCGACGGTCACGAGCAGATGGCGGGCCCGGACGACTCGTGGGAGTGATCGAGTGAGCATGATCCACGGGACCGCCAGCAGCGGAACCAGCAAGATGCCTTCCCCGCGCGCCAGCGCAGCGAGCGCCATCGTCGCGCCGAGCAGGGCTGCTGTGGCCGGCCGCGGCCGATCACGCCAGCGGTAGGCGAGGATCATGGTGACGGTGACCAGAAGGGCCATCAACCCCTCCGGATACAGCAACCCGTCGATCTGCCACAGGTTCGGGTACACGGCAGCGAACGCCGCGGCGGCGAGGCCGACGAACGGGCCTCCGAGGCGCCGGCCGAGGATGCCGGCCGCCAGCACGACCGCCGTCCCGATCACGATCGACATCATCTTGTGGTCGAAGTAGCTCGTGCCCCCGAACCGGGAGCTGATCGACAGCACGACGGGATACAGAGGGCCGTGGAATGCGCTCGGGCGGTGGATCTCGAAGTCGCGCCACCGCAGGGGTTCGAGGAACCCGCGCCCACGGGCGAGCACGTTCGCAGTCGTGTGGTAGAAGAGCGGGTCGCCATCGTCGGTTCGTTCCGGCAACACCGTCAGCAGCGTGATGACTCGAACGAAGTAACCCGTGGCGACGATGGCCGGCAGGGCGAGACGAGACGCCACCATGGTTCGCCACTGGCCGTGCCGCAACACGTCGATGGCACCGACGACTGCCACGATCACCACACCGAACGCACCGCCGATCAGCAGCGACCAGATGAACGGGGCGACAACGTTGCCGTGCAGGAACACACCACCGTCGAACGCGAACACCCGCTCGTGGTACTGCCGAGCGACCAGCGTGAAGGCCGGCTCGCCCGCCAGCAGCACACCCGGCCCAGCGATCGCCACGACCCTGGCCAGCCGAGGGGCGTCGCGCCGGCCGAACGTCGGTGGAACCAGACACACGGCACACAGCACACCCGCTGCGAACGCGAGGGCGACGAACGCGTACACGTGGACGTCGGCCACGGAGGTCATCACCGGTGACCGTGGAAGACCGACCGCGAACGCGGCGATCACAAACGAAACGACGCCGACCAGCACCCCACCGAGACGGAGACGACGACGAGCCTGTTCCCGGTCGACGGATGCGTCGATCAACGCGATGGCAAGACCGAGCCCGATCAGATCGAGGTGGTTCGGCAACCAGCTCAGGGGGCCGAACAGTGCGATGTGATCGGTCGCCGTGCACGCGGTGCGATACACCAGCGCGAGGATCACCAGGGCGATGGGGACGATCCATGGGCTCCTGCGGCCGGCGCCACTGCGATGGAGACCGACGAGCGCCGGCATCAGCACCACGGTCAGCACCAGCGTCAGCACCAGAGGTCCGGCGCCGAGGCCGAACAGGGAAGTGCCACCGACCCGGAAGAACACGAGGGTCGTCAACAATTGTCGCGGTGAGGCCTGCACATGCAGCGCTGCTTTGGCGAACAGGATGGTCAGCGCCCAGCCCACGTACGCCGCTGGTATCCACCCCAATCCGAGGCCACCGGTGGTGCGGCCGGCAAGACATCGCCGGGCGACGACGAACGCCACCAGGGCGACGAGCAGCGGTCCGGCGAGATCGAATCTGGCCAGCACCGCACCCTGCGAGCCGGCCGCCAATCTGGCGCCGGCGATGCCGGCACGTTGGGCGAGCAAGGCGATGGAGGCAACGGCAGCGATCACGCCGGCGCGCAACGGCCACCGCGTCGCTGACCAGTCTCCCACGGGTGCCGACCATACTCGCCTGCTACCCTCACGACCTGGTGAGTCCTCCACGACGCTGGGTCCATGAGCTGCTCGGCGCACCTGCCAAACTCGTTTCGGTCGTCGCGATCGTGGCTGCGCTGGTGTGGTGGCAATGGCCGACGATTGCCGGTCACGACACCCGCGTCGACGTGGTGCTGTTGACCGATGGGTTCCTGACCACGACCGAGCTGCCAGTGACGCGACGCATCCACGAAGACGGGCGCACCCTGCGGTGGGACGAGGGCGCGACGTCGTGGTGCAACGCAGCCGAGGCGGTCAGCCACGCACTCGATCAATTCGATCCGGCAGCGGTCGTGCTGTCGTTCTCCGACCTCACCGGGTGCGACGCAACAGCGGTGACCAGAGCCGTGCAAGCGGCCAAGGGCCACCGAGTGGTGATCGTTGCCCAACCCGGGCGCAGCGGCGTCGAGGCCGCCACCGATCGCACCGGAGCAACGGTGATCGATCCGACCCCCTTCATCGGCGATCAGCTGACGGCGACCTCACTCCCGTGCCAGTGGTGGGAGACCTGTGTCGATGGGACGGTCGCAGTCCGCGCCGCCGATGGAAGTTTGACGACGGAGGGCAGCGACCGAGTTGCCCGGATGATCGTCGCCGAACTGCCGTGATCCGGGCGGCTAGTGCACGGTCCGCCGACGCAATCCGTCGCTACCCGATCCTCGCGGTGGTGCCCGTGGCGGTCGTCGTCGCCGTCACACTGGCCTCCGTCGCCGGTGCGACGTGGTTCCTCACCGGCGACTTCTCTCATACCGAGTTCCTGGTCCGTGCCATTCCTCGCCATCCACCGCTCATCGGCGTCGCCGCCCGGGTCAAGGACCTCGGCTCTACACCAGGGCCGAGCATGGCCTATCTGCTGTATCCCTTCTACAAGGTGTTCGGGTCGACGGCCTTTGCACTGGTCGGCGCCGTCGATCTCCTACATCTGGCTGCGATCGCCGGCGCAGTGCTAGTGGCCAGGCGGGTCGGAGGCGCATCGATCGCCGTACTGACGGCCGCGAGCCTGACCGTCGTCGCCGTGGCCCTCGCACCACGATTCTTCCTCGAACCATGGAACGTGTGGGTGCCGGTGTTCGCGTTCGCGCTGTTCCTGGTGCTGGTGTGGGGCCTCGCGTGCGAGCACCTGGCACTGTTGCCCATCGCCGTGGCCGTCGGGAGTCACTGTGTGCAGACCCACATCAGCTACACGGTGCTCGTCGGCGGCCTTCTGGGCGGCGCGGTGGCGTGGCTCGCCTGGGTCTGGTGGCGTACCGACCGTTTGCTCGAACGGCATCCAGTGCGGTGGTTGCTGATCGGGAGCGCGACCCTGATCGTGGCGTGGCTCCCACCGGTGATCGAGCAAGTGCACCCCGGTACGGGCAACCTCCGCAAGCTGTACCACCAGTTCTCCGACCCCGGCGAGCCGTTCGTCGGACCTCGGGCCGCGATCAAGGCGATGATCGGTCGCTTCAACCTGCTCGGGCCATGGATCGCCAACGCGCAGAAGGACCCGCGCAGCACACCCAACTACCTCGGCTTCGTGCTGTTCGCCGCGCTCGTCGTGGTGTCGACGCGTTGGGCGTGGAAACGCCGTGAACGTGTCGAGTTGTCGCTCTATGCGGTGCTCGTCGCCGCAACGGTGTTGGGGTTCTTCTCCACGACCCGGATCTTCGGCGTCTTCTTCGAGTACGTGATCCGCTGGATGCTGCCGCTGGTTGCGTTGTGGGTCGCCACGTGTGTGTGGTCGTGCTGGCTCACCTGGCGATCGCGGCTGCAGCCCGACCCGGCACGATCGTTCGACGATCGAAGGTTGCAGGTCGCGGCCGGTGTGGTTCTTGTGTGCGCTTGCGCGCTGACCGGTCTCGGCGTCGCCCGTGCGGGGACCGCCGAGGTGCCGTACCAACGCGACAGCGCCATCACCGGGGCCTTGGCGGCGCAGCTCGAAGCGTCGCTTGATCCGGCGATCACCTACCAGATCAACGAGGTCGACCCGGTTGCCCTGGGTTCGGTGGCGTTCGGCTTGGCGTTGGAGTTGGAGAAGCACCAACACGTCCACGTCGGTGTCGGACCATGGGGAGTGGCAGGGGTGACGCCGTTCCGTGTCGTCCGCGACGACCAGGCGCTGGCGACGTTGTGGTACGTCGCCAGTCAGCCCGTGATCGATGCCTTCATGGCGTTGCCGGGCGCTGTCGTGCGGGCATCGTTCGACCCGCGGAGCACCGTCGAGGCACAGCGCTCCGACCAGTTGCAGGCCGATCTGCTGCAAGTGTTGTGCGCGGCCGGACGTGATGACCTGCGAACGCTGCTCTTCACTCGCTGGGGTCACACGCTGCTGACGTTCATGACCGACCTGCCGCCGGAGGCCAAGACGTTGCTGCACGAGTACAGCGATCTGCGGCTGCCGGCAGCGGTGATCGAGCTCCCGGTCGGCGTCGACGGCTACCTCGTGACCCCGCAACCGCCGGGGACCTGCTGAGGCCTACGGCAAGGCTGCGCAGATGCCTTCGGGTTGCGTGTAGCGAGGATCGTCGATCCAGTCGCCGGTCGCCCAATCAGCGGGCGGCGCGGGAACGAAATCGGCGAACCGCTGCTGCAGTTGGTCGGTCAACCAGACCGCATACATGGCTGCGCCGGATGGGCACACATGCACGCCGTCGGGCTTGCGCTCCGGCACCTTGTCGCCGTTGACATCCTGCGTGAACACGGGGCCCCACACCCCGTCGCTGTCGAGGACGATGACCTGACCCGGGTACTCGTCGGCGATCTCGTGCATGATTCCGGTCAGCGCACCCAGGTGGACCGGGTCCTGATGGTCCGCGCGCAACGGTGGAATCGTGATGAACGCCAGTCGGGCGCCCTGACCGAGCACCAGATCGGTGAACTGCTGGTAGGCAACGCGTTGTGCTCCGGGCGTACCGGAGTCCCAGAGCGAGCCCTGGTACAACACCAGGTCCGGCTGGAAGTCGACGACCATCTTGTCGATCGCCGTCGACGAGTCGTAGCGCGTGTCGAGCAGCCCGGCGCCCGGCGCCACGTAGCCCCCGATCGAGATCTTGCCGGCGAACATCGCCGATGCCACTGCCGGCCATTCGTCGAACGCCATCGAATCGCCGACCATCAACACCCGCGTCGTCGGGGCGAACAGCGCTTCGGTGGTGGTCGTCGGCGCGACGGTCGTGGCGGGCGCCGTCGTCGGCGTCGCCACCGGGTTGGGTGCGGCCTCCGGAGCCGCGGTCGGCGGTGGCGTGGCCGCCGTCGTCGACGTGAACTGATCGACCGAGAAGGACGCTGGAGCGGTGTGCGGCTGCGGCACCACGACCCAGAACACCGCGACTGCAGCCGAGACGCCGACCAGTGTCACCACGCCGCGCCGACCTCGAGCCCAGGTGGCCCGGAAGCGGACGGGATCCTCGACGGCACCCTTGGAGATGATCGCAGCTGCAAACGACGCGGCGATCCGCAATGCCAGCAAGGTCCAACCCGACAGACCCGTGCGCTGCTCGGAGAGCAAGGCGTACATCGGCCAGTGCCACAGGTAGAGGCCGTATGAAAGCACGCCCGTCACTCGCATCGGTGCCCAGCCGAGCCATCGCGATGCCGTTGCAGCAGGTCGCGCCGCGCAGCTGGCCACCAGCACAGCCGAACACAGCGAATGGACGAACAGGCCACCGCGGAACAGCCAGGTCGACGAAGGTCCGTCGATCAGGAACCACGACAGCCCGATCATGGCCACGATGACCCCAACCACGATCGAAAATCCGCCTGCCAATCGTGAGGCGATGGTCAGGGCGGCCCTGCGCATCGGCGCTGCCGCGAACAGCGCACCGAGCAGCAAGCTGCTGGCACGCGTGTCGGTCCCGATGTACACCCTTGTCGGATCCGCGGGATCGAACAGGGCGATCATCAGGCCGAGCGACAGCAGCGAGGTGACGACACACACGATCATCACAGTGCGGTGGGCATGACGGCTGCGGACCGCGATCACGGCAACCACGACGGGCCAGATCAGGTAGAACTGCTCCTCGATCGCCAGGCTCCACAGGTGACCGAACATCCGCGGCAGATCGAACGAGGCCCAGTAGTCGCGGTGACCGGCGATGGCATGCCAGTTGGCGACGTAGGCCTGCGCCCACGGCCCGTCACTGAGCGTCGCGGCGCGTTCGGGCACGCTGGCCACGATCGTCGTCACGACTGTGACCGCCACCAGCAACAGCAACACCGCCGGGAGCAACCGCCGGAATCGCCGTCCCCAGAACGCCAACACATCGACGCGGCCTCTGGCCTCGACCTCGGCGAGCAGCAGTGCGGTGATCAGGAAGCCGGAGAGCGCGAAGAACAGGTCGACACCGAGGAAGCCGCCCTGCATCTTGCCGGCATGGAAGAACAACACGGCGACCACTGCCAGGCCACGCAACCCGTCGAGGGCGGCGATGTGGGCACGAGGATGCTCGGCGCGAGAGACCGGCTGCGGTGGGGCCGCTGTCGACAGCGCCATCTACGACCGCTGGGCGACGACCAGCAGGGACTGACCGATCGGTGGCCGCACCACGCGCTCGACGCGCCGGATGACCGGGATGAAGTAGCGGTCGTATATCGAGGCCAGGCGCCCGGCGGTCGGCGCGCGACCCAGCACCCTGACGACGAGCCACCAGGCGAAGTACCCGGGCAGGTTGGTGTAGCGCGCCGTGACCTGCTGGAAGCCGACGTGGTGCACGAGTGCCAGCAACTCGTTGCGCCGGTACCGGCGGTAGTGCCCGATGCGCTGGTCGAACTTGCCGTACAACGCCTCGAACGCCGGCACCCAGAGCACCATCTTGCCGCCGGGCGCCAATGACTCGTAGATGTCGCCGAGTGCCTGACGATCGTCAGGGATGTGCTCGAGCACGTTCAACAACACAACGGTGTCGTACGAGCCGGGTGCGGCGGTTCCGTCGAGTTGTGCGGTGATGACGACGACGTTGGGGTACTCCTTCAATCGTTCGCGCAGCGCAGCACTGTGTGCCTGCGACGGCTCGAGTGCGGTGAGATGCCCGCGGCCAGCGAAGTAGGTCGAGTACGTGCCGCGGCCCGCGCCGACCTCGAGGATCCGACCGCTGACGTGCGGTGCGATCAGTTCGACGATCCACGCCGAGTAGTTCTTGGCCTGCTCGAGCTCTTCGAGGACGGCGAGCAGATCGTGATCGGCGGTATCGAATGATGCCGGCGTACGCGGGGTCGACCGACGACGGAACATCAGCCTCGGCGACGAAAGCGGTCGCCGACCCTCGAGTAGCGCACGATGCAGTAGAGGGCGCGAGCAGCGTCGCGCCGCCCGATCTTCTTGCCTTCGGCGTACGTGCGGCCGCTGTACGAGATACCGACCTCGTAGATCCGCCAGCCGCCCTTGGCGACCTTGGCAGTGATCTCGGGCTCGAATCCGAAGCGGTTCTCTTCGATCGTGATGGATTCGAGGACCTCGCGGCGGAACAACTTGTAGCAGGTCTCCATGTCGGAGAGGTTGAGGCCGGTGAACATGTTGGAAGCGAGGGTCAGTAACCGGTTTCCCATCGAGTGCCAGAAGTACAGCACGCGGTGTGGCCGCCCGGAGAGGAACCGGGACCCGAAGACGACATCGGCCTTGTCGTCGAGGATCGGCGGCAACAGATCACCGAACTCGTTCGGGTCGTACTCGAGGTCGGCGTCCTGCACGATCACGAACTCGGAGGTCGCTTCGCGAAAACCGGTCCGGAGCGCCGCACCCTTGCCCTGGTTGCGTTCGTGCAGCACGACTCGAACGATCGGGTCGTCGACGCCGGTGAGGATCTGGCGCGTCTCGTCGGTGGAACCGTCGTCGACCACGATGATCTCCCGAACCCAAGGCGACTCGGCCACGTGCTTCAGCAGCGTCAAGATCGTGCCCTGCTCGTTGTAGCACGGCACAATCACCGACAGGCATGGGCGCGGGTCGTGTGACACGAGGATTTACGTTACTTGCTCGTCTGGATCCGCTGGGCAATCATCGGCGATGGTTGCGGCGAAGAGCAGCACGACCACGAGGAGCCCCAACCGGTGTAGATCGTCGAATGCCGCAGGCCACGAGGGATTCGCCACCAGCCGGTAGCGGAGCTGACGGCGCACGATCAACGCGGCCAGACCGCCGACGAGCGCCAGCGCCGCCGCACTCGCCACCAGCGGACGCTTGAACGACACCACCGCAAGCCCAACAATGCCCGCCAGCACCCCGTACGCGGGTGAGATCAGCAACCCGGCGAGCACCACGAGGGCCGCGGCCGTGACGAGCGCCCGCCGACGACCGACGACCGCTGGCGGCCACTGAGGCGTCGGCGCGCTGGGGGTTCGCATTTCGTCAGTGGTCTTGTCGCGCCAGATCAAGAAGGCGCAGGCCAACACGGCGAGCGCTGCAAACCCCATACCGAACCACATCGTGCGCTGTGGCGTCCATGTCATGGTCACCGTGACCGGGGAGGTCGAGCCAGGCAACCGCCAACCGTTGAACCCGCCCGAGATCTGTCGCGGCGCACCCAGGCTCTTGCCCCCCGACTCGGCCTGCCAGCCATCGTTGTAACCCTCACCGAGGATCAGCCAGCAGCCGCCGGAGCAATCGGAGACGGTGGCCGTGCGAGTGGTGCGAGTGCGCTGCACCGTGACGGTCGGCGCCGAGGTCTCGGCCGGCTCGGTGCCGCTGCGCAACACGACCTGGTCGATGTCGATCCCGGTCGAGCCGCCGGTTGTGGTGGTCAACACGTGGGCGCCGGCACCGAGGTCGAACTGCGCAGGGTCACACGGCGCGACGATCACGCTGGCGCCGCCGACGAGCCGGGTGATCGTGTCCGCCGAGACCTGGATCGGGATCGGCTGCCCGTCGACCTCGACCAGGTCGCTCCTGCACTGCGGCGCCTGCTCGATTTGCCGCGACGCAGCGATCGAGACGGCGGCCACCTCGCGGATCGCCACCGGCAGCACCGTGGTCTCCGCGTAGCGCCGATCGATGGTCGTCAGAGGTGCGATGGCGTCGACCGACAACGACAGCGTCGATCCGCTCATCGCCGGGAACTCGACCGTGCTGCGCCCTCCGGCATCGGGAGCCGGCACGTCGAGGGTCGTCGACACGCCACCGATCGTGACCGTGACCCTGGTGATGGTGCTGTGCAACGCGTCGACCGGCTGGGTGATCGTCAATGAGGTGGTCGACTCCGAGGGCACGAGCGCCGTGGTCAGGGTCGACCCGACGATGTCGGAGAACGGAGACGTCCACGCCGTGTCGGGGTCACCGTCGAAGGCGTGGGCCGCACTCGAACCCGGATCGCCCGCCAGCCGCCGGTTCGAGGTGGCCGTGTCGACACCTGCCAAGCGGTTCAGCACCTCGTCGGACGCACGAGCATCACGGCGGATCATGAACTGGGCGGCGAACCGGCGGCCATCGCCGAGATCGAACTGACGGATCATCTGAGGTTCGGGATCACTGCGCCATCGGTTCAGCGGATCCGTTCGCAACCGGGTCAGCACGATGGCCATCGGTGTCGAAGGCGCGACCTCCCGCACGTCGTCGGGCACGTCGACGGTCTCGACGTGACGGCCGAGACCGAGTTCGGCGAACCCGACGGCGGACGCACCGGGGTCGGTTGCGCCAGGTCTCGGCGCGACGGCCGCAATGGTGATCCGTACCGACGTCGACCCGGGCGGCACATCGATCGCCTGGCCATCACCGCGCAACGACTCGTCGCCGAGATCGACGACCGACGTGGAGGTGCCGAAGTCGAGTCGCACCGCGGAGATCATTCGCGAGGCCCCGGACTGTTGTGACTGCAGCAGCGACAGGCCGGAGAGGTCACCGGACACCTCGATGCTCTGGCCGATCGCGTTGAACCGATCGGCCACGAGCCAAGCGGTGAGCGGGTCGCCGTCGACCGCCATCGCCGGCCGGTCCTCCGGCCGGTAGGCGAACGGCTCGCCGTAGCTGGTGGCGCGCACGTCGAGACCGTCGACCGTCGCGGTCGTCTGGTGGAGGGACGACTGATCGGCAAAGACGGGCAGGCGCTGATCCGCGGTATCCCGCTGCAACACGTCGGTTCCCGGACCGCCGGTCTCGGTGAAACCGACCACGTCCTGTGTGCCGCGCCATTGGTGAGCGCGATCGCGGTTCGAGTCGGTCACGATCACCAGATCGGCGTCGTTGACACGGTCGGCAGAGCCGAGGTCGGCTGCGTAGATCACGGCTTCATCGCCCCGCAACAAGCCAGCGGCCGATGCATCGACGATCCCATCGCCGCTGCCCGCCAGCACGACCAGTCGCTTCGCGGCGCGCACCATGGCAACGGGATCATCGACCGTGACCAGCTCGACCGGGGGCAGCGGATCGCCGATCGCCGAATTGGCCAGTGCCGTCTCGTCGAGCGTCGCCAGTGTGGGCACGTTCGGTGTGGGAATGCCGAATGTCGTGGGCTCGGCCAGGCCGGGGGGCCGGGCCGCGAACAGGGCATTGGTCAACTCCGGTCTCGGGGTGCGGAAGCGCTCGAACGCCATGTCGTTGCTGACCCAGATCGTGTCGGCGCCGAAGAACCGGGCAACCGGCGCGATCGAGGCCGGATCCAACGTGTTGGCCTGAGCACGATCGTCGAGTGCGTACAGCAGGTCCATTGCGCCCGGCGATCCCAGTGGCAGGAGGTCGCGGGTGATCAGCGGCTTGGCGGTCAGGCCCGGCAAGGGCGGGTCGACCGTGTAGCCCCAGCGAAACGCCCCGAACTCCGCTCCGGGCAGCTGCATCACGCGATGTTCCATCGACCCGCCGTCGAGTGCGGCCGCTGCCTGCTGCCAGGCGGCCGGCGGGTTCTGGTCGCGCTCCAGTGCCGGGTCGACGAAGCCACCGTCGAACAGTGCGGGCAGGTTGAGGACCGCCAACCAGATCACGATCGATGGTGACAACAGGCGGAGGCGTGGTCGTCGGCGGGCGATCAGTGTGGATGCCGCAGTCGCCAACGCACCCGCCCCCAGGGCGAGACCCAGGTTGCTCAACGGCAGCGCCCGCGTGCTGCTGCGCACGGCCAGAGACAGCGTCGAACGCGACGAGGTGGCCAGCCGGGACATCAGCGGCGAGGGGTTGGCGATGGGGTGCACGCCGACAGCCAGCACGATGCCGACGAGCACGAGCATGGCTGCGTACCGGCGCTGGCTCCAGCGCGTCAGCCCGATCCCCGCCACGCAACAGATCAGCAGGAGAAATCCGATGGCAATGATTCGCCCGGATTCGAGATAGTCGGCCGAGGCGCTGGTCGCGAATCCCGTCGGGTCGCGGATGTAGAACAACCAGTAGCCGAGGCCACGCAACGTCTCGGTGCTGACCGAGGTGAACGAGACGGCCTCCAACGTCTCGGAGTACGACAACACGTCCGCGCCGTGCCGGCCTTGCACGGCCAGCATGGCGATCCACCACAACGACACACCCAGGCTCAGTCCGCCGATCCGGAGTGCCGCGGCGACGGCCCGGCGCCACGGGACCGACCGCTGCCATGCCGCGTGGACCAGCCACAACACCGGGGCCGGCGCGATCATCGCCAAGGCGGTCGCGTTGGGGGACCCGACGGTGAAGATCACCAACGCAAAGATCGCAGGGTCGCGCCACCTCGTGCGCATCGCGGACCGCACGGTCAGCCCCACCAACCAGCCGACCGATGCCCAGGGCAGCAGCATCAACGACGTACGCGACAGGTACGGCAAGATGTACGGCGAGAGCTGGTAGACGAAGGCCGCCGTGATGGCACCAGCACCGGCCAGGCCGAGATGGCGGGCGGCCCAGCGCACACCGAGCCCACCGGCGAACAACAGCGTCGCGATCCACAGTCGGTGAGCGACCCAATCCGGCACGCGCAGCTGTTCGAACAGCCAGTACCACGGACCCGACGGCCACAGGTAGGTGACCGTCTGGTGCGGCACCCAGCCGGCGAACTGGCGGTTGTCCCACGTGTAGGGGGCGTCGGAGATCAGGCGACCGGGATCGAGGTACAGGTACAGCTTCGTGTCACTCGGCATCCGTCCGGGCGCAGCGAACAACGCGGGGAGGTAGGCGAGCAGCGCCAGCGCCGACACGCCGAGCCGTTGGCCCGACACGTGGCGGCGCCACGTCACGGAATCGCCCCGAAGACGCCGTACAACGCGGTGAGGGTCACCAGTCCGGCACTACACGCGCCGATCACGTACGGCCACCAATCACGCCGAACGGAATGCAAGAAGGCGGCCGC
>JAYVOI010000118.1:0-12459 GCA_043758005.1 Ilumatobacteraceae bacterium | reverse complement strand
CGCCGCTGTCGTTCTTCCCGATTGCGCCCAAGCGTGCCTACGACTCGCGATTCGTGGCCCCGCTCGGCCCGCTGTTGAACAACACCAACCGGGTGATCTCCGTCGCCAACAGCTACCTGACCGGTACCGGCACGCTGGAAACCTCCAACATCATCCCGGTCGGTGCCCAAGCCATCGCCTACAACATCACGATCGCCAACACGGTCACGTCGGGATTCCTCTCGGTGAACCCGGGTGATGCCGCGACGCCCGGCGGCTCGTCGATCAACTGGTTCACCTCGGGCCTGTCATTGGCCAACGGGCTGGTCGTCAAGCTCGACGCCAGCCGTCAGATCAAGGTGTTCTGCGGCGGCGGCGGGTCGACCGACTTCATCATCGACATCCTCGGCTACTACGCCTGATCCACTCGCCGTCGCGTCAGCACCGTCGTCAGCGGACGATGGTGCTGACGTAGCGGTTGGTCGCGATCTCGTCGCCGTGCTCGACCACCAGATCGAGCCACAGCTCGCCCGGTTGATCGGCAACGACGAACTGGATGGTGCCGACGCGCACACATGCATCCGGTGGCACGTCGCCGCCCCAACGCCAGGCGTGCGAACCGCCCGGCCAGCTCAGCTTGGCGGTGCACACCGTGTCTTCCAGCAGCCGGCGCACGTCGCTGACCACGTGCACATCGAGCGCCAACGCGGCACCGACGGAGACCTTCTCGGGCAGGCGATCGGCGACGACGATCACCGGCCGGCAGGCGTCGATCACCGCCTGGTACGCCAACTTAGGGTGGCGCTCGTGGTCGAGCACGCTCCACGACACCATCGGGCCGGCGTCGTTGAACATGAAGAAGCAGAAACCGCCGGTGGGCCGGTACTTCAGTCGGCGCAACGTCTCGATGTGATGGCGCACCACGCGGGCCTGGTAGCGCTGCGTGGCCTCGCGCCACTCGTCGAACGTGGCGAAGTCGGAGGGCGGCACGAACTTGTCGAAGGAGTGCAGTTGCATCCCATGACGTTCCTGTAGGTGATCCCAGTCGAGGTCGGGCCACCGTTGCGGCTCCATGAAATCGGCAGCCGCCGGCACCGCCTGGGCGCCGAACTCGCTGACGAAGCGCACCATCCGTGGCATCGACGCGGCGAAGCCCGGCAGGTCGCGTTCGTGACCGTGGTACCACCCGAAGTAGAGGTGGCTGTCGGTGCCGTCGAGCATCGGCAGGTGTGGCAGCACGCCGCTATGGGCGATCGTCGTACGCGTTTCGTCGGCTTGCTCGAAGGAGCGCTTGACCCAGCGATCGAGCACCGTCTTGTTCCATGACGGCAGCTGTTGCCCGGTGATGTACCTGATCGCCGCCTTGCCGACCGGTTCGGTTCGATCGAGGTTGGGTGCGACCGGCTCGTTGTGCGCGCACCACACTGCGATCGACGGGTGGTGGCCGAGCTGATCGACCGCCTCGCGGGCCTGGCGCACGGCCTCCTTGCGGATCGTGCGGGCGTAGCCCCACTGCAACGGGAAGTCCTGCCACAACAACATGCCGAGTTCGTCGGCGGCGTCGTACAACTCTGGCCGCGAGATGTGACCGTGCACGCGCAGCAGATCGAGCCCGGCCTCACGCGCCAGTTCGACGTCGCGGCGTAGCTCCTCCGGCGTCGCGTCGCCCAGCGCCATCCGGGTGGGCGCAAGGTTGGCGCCCTTGGTGTACATCGGCTCGCCGTTGACCGTGAACACCCAGTCCTGCAACACCACCTCGCGCAGACCCGTGCGCACCAGTCGTGAATCGCTGACCACCTCGTCGACCGAGATCTCGACCTCGACGTCGGTCAACTCCTGCTCGCCCAGCGTCCACGGCCACCACAACCGGGGATCGTTGATGTCGAGGTTCCAGTCGACCTCGTTCAACCCGCCGGCCAGCGACTGCTCGTGCTGGTCGACCAACTCACCGTCGACGCGAGTGCAGACGCGCACGGTGCGGGCCGTGTCGCTGTCGAGCCGGGCGTGCAGACGCAGGTGAGCGCGTGTGTCGTTGACGTCGCGGCACAGGACCCGGCAGCGGTCGATGCGCACCGGGCCGGTGGTGTCGATGCGCACCGGTCGCCACAGCCCTCCGGGGTTCCACGTCGGGTCCATCGCGTCCCAGTTCTGGAACACGCCCGTGATGGTGCGCTTGGCCTTGCGGTTGCGTTGCGGCGGGCAGGCCACCTCGACCGCCAACACGTGCTCGGTGGCCAGGCGCGAGAGGCTGGTGATGTCGAAGCTGTGGGGAAAGAAGTAGCCCTCGGGATCGCCGAGGTATGCGCCGTCGAGCCACACATCGGCCTGGTAGAACACGCCTTCGAGGGTCACGAAGTGCCGTCGCTCCGGGGCCGCGGCCTCCAGGTCGAAGCGCTTGCGGTAGATCAACGGATCGTCGTTGCCGGCGAAGGCGGCCAGCTGCCGCCAATGGCTGGGCACGACGACCTCGGGCCAGTCGTCGTCGAAGTAGTCGAGGCCGACGGCGCTGCGCCGCCGCTCGTCATCGGCGACATTGGCGCGCCACTGTCCCGACAGATCCACGAGGGCGAGGATAGGCGCGGCTCGCCCCTGGGCGTGTGCCGCCGAAAGCCGGTATGGTCGAAGCATGGCAACACGTGCTCACACCCTCGGCGAGCTGAAGGCGTCGGGCTGGCAGTCGTCACCGGTGAAAGAAGAGATCCGCCGCAACGCCGTTGCCCGGATCGCCGCTGGTGAGGCCCTGTTCGAAGGGGTGCTCGGCTACGAGCAGACCGTCATGCCGCAGCTCGAGAACGCCCTCCTCGCCGGTCACGACGTGATCTTCCTCGGCGAGCGCGGGCAGGCCAAGACGCGCATCATCCGCTCGCTCACCGGCCTGCTCGACGAGTGGATGCCGATCGTCGCCGGCAGCGAGATCAACGACGATCCCTACGCCCCGGTCAGCAAGCATGCCCGCGACCTGATTGCCGAGATGGGCGACGCCACCTCGATCGATTGGGTGCACCGCGACGACCGCTACGGCGAGAAGTTGGCCACGCCCGACACCTCGATCGCCGACCTGATCGGCGAGGTCGACCCCATCAAGGTGGCCGAAGGCCGTTACCTCAGCGACGAGCTGACCCTGCACTACGGGCTGGTGCCGCGCACCAACCGCGGCATCTTCGCGATCAACGAGATCCCCGATCTCGCCGAGCGCATCCAGGTGGGTCTGCTCAACGTGCTCGAAGAGCGCGACGTGCAGGTGCGCGGGTACAAGATCCGCCTCCCGCTCGACGTACTGCTGGTTGCCAGCGCCAACCCGGAGGACTACACAAACCGCGGCCGCATCATCACGCCGTTGAAGGACCGCTTCGGCAGCCAGATCCGCACCCACTACCCGCTCGACGTTGCCACCGAGGTGGCCATCATGCGCCAAGAGGCTCGGCCCGGCTCGGTCGGCGACGTCGCCGTGCACCTGCCCGACTACATGGAGCAAGTGATCGCCACGTTCAGCCAGTTGGCGCGGGCCAGTACCCAGGTCAACCAGCGAAGTGGCGTCAGCGTGCGCCTGTCGGTCAGCAACGTGGAGGTGCTCGGCGCCAACGCACTGCGCCGCGGCCTGCGTGCCGGCGAGCACGTCGTCGTGCCGCGCATCTGCGATCTCGAGGCGCTGGCCGCGTCGAGCAGCGGCAAGATCGAGATCGAGTCGTTGGAGGAAGGCCGCGATGGTTTGATCCTCGACAACCTCATCAAGGCCGCGGTGCTCACCGTGTACAAGGAGCGCATCTCGCCCGACCAGGTCCGCGACGTGATCGCCGCCTTCGAAGAAGGTGTGATCGCCCACGCCGGCGAAGACATCGCCTCGGTCGAAGAGGCCCGACTGGTCGAGATGGTCCCCGCGCTGCGTGCCCCGGTGTTGGCGTTGACCGGCGGCGATGAGTCGCCGGCAGCGGTCGCCGCGGCCGTCGAGTTCGTGCTCGAGGGCCTGCATCTGTCGAAGCGGTTGAACAAGGATTCGTCAGGAACCAGCGCCACGTATCGCGGCCGCAGCTGACAGCAGTCAGCGCGTCCGTTCGATGTGGCGGGCGACCAAGTTCTCCAGCATCTCCTGATGCCCGGAGGAACGGCTCGGCTCGCCGTTCGACATCGCCCGGTCGTGTAGGTCGGCCAGGCTCGAGTGCGTCATGATCGCCGTACCGAGATCGCCCGACCAGCCGGCGTAGCGGGCATCGCGGAGCGCGTCGAGCTCGCCCGTCTCGACGATCGACGCCGCGGCCAACAGCGAGCGGGCCATGGTGTCCATCCCGCCGATGTGGGCGTAGAACAGGTCGGTGCGGTCGCTCGACTGGCGGCGCAGCTTGGAGTCGAAGTTCAACCCACCCGTCGTGAAGCCACCCCCGCGCAGGATCTCGAGCATGCCGAGCGTCATCTGCTCGACCGAGACCGGGAAGCGGTCGACATCCCATCCCAGCCGGTCGTCGCCGGCGTTGGCGTCGATCGAGCCGAAGATGCCGGCGTTGACCGCCGAGGCGATCTCGTGGGCGAAGTCGTGTCCGGCCAAGGTCGCGTGGTTGACCTCGATGTTGACCTTGATCTCGTCGGCGAGGTCGTACTTCTGTAGGAACGCGTGCACGGCGGCGACGTCGTAGTCGTACTGGTGCTTGGTCGGCTCGAACGGCTTCGGCTCGAGCAGGATCGCGCCGGCGAAACCGATCCGCCGCTTGTGCTCGACGACCAGCGTCAGGAACCGGGCCAGCTGGTCGAGCTCACGCTTGATGTCGGTGTTCAGTAGCGTCTCGTACCCCTCGCGGCCACCCCACAGCACGTAGTTGTGCCCGCCGAGCCGGTGCGTGGCCTCCAGGCAGTGGGCCACCTGGCCGGCGGCGAAGGCGAAGACCTCGGGGTCGGGGTTGGTGGCCGCGCCGGCCTGGTACCGAGGGTTGGAGAACAGGTTGGCGGTGCCCCACAGCACCTGCACGCCGGTGCGCTGTTGGTGCTGCGCGGCCGCGTCGACCATCTCGTCGAGGTGTGCAGCGGACTCCTTGAAGCTGGCGCCTTCCGGAGCGATGTCACGATCGTGGAAGCAGTAGAACGGCACGCCGAGCTTGGCGAAGAACTCGAACGCAGCCTCCATTTTCTGCTTGGCGGCATCCATCAGGTCGGCCGACGGTGCAAACGTCGGGTGCCACGGGCGGTCGAGCGTGCCGGCACCGAAGATGTCGAATCCATCCCACGCGAACGAGTGCCAGTAGCAGACGGCGAAGCGGAGGTGATCCTCCATGCGCCGCCCGGCGACCACCCGGTCCGCGTCGTACCAGCGGAAGGCCAGGGGGTTGTCGCTCTCGGGGCCCTCGTAGGCGATGCGATCGGTGACGTCGGTGAAGAACTCCATGACGTCGGAAGTTACTGCACCGAGGCCCCGAAGAAGATGGCCGCAGAGTCCTTCACGTCGCGATCCCGCGTGATGATGCCGTCGTCGTGCCCGTCGATGTCGAACGTCGGGCTGACGCCGACGGCCTGCAGCGGCGCGCCCTCCGCAGCCTCACCGCACGCCGTCTCGTACCGCTCGATTCCCGTGACCCGGTCGGCGTCGCGGCCTGGTGGGGTGATCAACGTGATCGCCAACGGTCGATCGGGACCCATCTCGGCGGTTCGCAGCACGGCGCCCAGCGACTCGTCGACATCGGCGACAACGATGCCCAACACGTCGCACGCCCCGGCGAGGTCGGCAAGCTCGCGATCGGCGCGGCCGGGGATGCTGATGGTCCCGTCGTGCAGACCGTCGAGCCACAGGTTCCAACGAAGATGCTCATCCCGGCGAGCGGCTTCGGCCGCCTGGATGGTCTGGTCGGCGGGCCTGACCGTCTTGACGCCGATGGCCGTTGCCACCGGTGGCCCACCGCGCAGGATCCGCCACGCGTCGCGCCAGCCGACGACCAGCGTGTCGAGCATCTCGCCATGCCGTCGAGGATCGTCGGGGATCATCCGGTTGGCGAACGCCAGCGGGTTGTCGAACGGCACCCACCCGGCGACGGCGTCACCGAACCGCTCGGAGACGCCCTCGACCCATCGCGGCCACCAGTGGCCGGCGAAGCGCGGGTCACCGAAGCCGCCGTCGTTGTCGAACCATTGCGGCACGATGCGTTCGAGCAGCGTGAACTGCACACCGATCCCCAGGCCGGCCGCATGTTGCAGCAGGCCGCTGTACCACTCCACAGCGTCGCCGTCGAAGGCCCCGGCCTTGGGTTGCAGCCGTCCCCAGTCGAGGGTGATCCGGACCGACGAGACGTGCAGCCCGCCGAGCAGCACGAGGTCTTCGTGGAACCGGGCGCGGTCGAGACGGGAGTGGGGGACGACGGCGGTGCGGATCACGCGAACGGGCTGCGCGTCCACAGTTCGCCGGTGTCGGTGCTGGCCACCAGCTCCGGCTGGCCACCGAGCTCGACCACGTCGATCGGGCCGGGGAAGCCGCGCAGCTCGACCGGTTCGTGGGCGTTGGCGGTGACGCCCCGCGGTAGGCGCTCGATCTGCATGGTCGGCATCAGCACCTCGAAGGGGCCGGCCGCGTCACACAATCGCGCCGCCATGTTGACCGCCGACCCGATGTAGTCGTCGCCCTCGAAGAGCAGGGCATGGCCGGTGGCCATCCCGACCCGAAGCGACAGCGGCGCGCACACTTCCGCCGAACGGTGCTCGAGGTCGAGAGCGAACGCCACGGCGTTGCTCTGCTCGATCGACACGACCATGCAGCCGTCGCCGAGCCACTTGGCGATGCGTACCCCGCGCTCGCTGGCGATCTCGCGGACCAGCGACCGGAACGCGCTCAGGATCCGCCCCGCGGCGTCGTCGCCGAACGCAGCGGTGTAGTTGGTGAAGCCGGACAGGTCGACGAATGAGAAGGTGCGGGGAACGCGCATGCAGTAACCCAGGGTAGCCCGGCCGATCTTTCGGTAAGGTTCTCGTATGGCAGCCCGCTTCACCTACTCCCGGTGGGACGGCACCCAACGCGGGTTCGACCTCGACGCCGATGCGTTGTTCGATGAGTTGACCGACGATCTGCTGTACCACGGCGATGTCAACTCGGCCCTGCGACGGATGATGCAAGAAGGCATGCGCGATCGCAATGGCGAACGCTTGCAGGGCCTGCGCGAGCTGATGGAGAAGCTGCGACAGCAGCGCCAGGATCGCCTCGACCAGTTCGACCTCGGTGGGGTCTACAGCGAGATCGCCGACGAGCTCAACGACATCGTCGACGAGGAACGCCATGCGATCGACAACGCGACCCAGGCGGCCGAGCGCAGCGGCGACGATCGCCGGGCGCAGACTGCGCGCGATGGGGCGGCCGACCGCAACTTCCGCCTCGACATGTTGCCCGACGATCTGGCCGGCAAGGTGCGCGAGCTGCAGGCGTACGACTTCGAGTCGGCCGAGGCCGCACAGCGCTTCGAACAACTGCTCGACAAGATCCGCCAGCAGCTGACCCAGCAGATGGTCGAGCAGATGTCGGGAGCGATGCAGGGCATGACGCCCGAAGACATGCAGCACATGAAAGACATGATCGCTGGGCTCAACGAGATGCTCGAGAAGCGCGAACGCGGTGAGGACCCCGAGTTCGACAAGTTCATGGAGGAGTTCGGCGACTTCTTCCCGGAGAACCCCGAGACGCTCGACGAGTTGCTGGAGCAGATGGCCAAGCGCATGGCTGCGATGCAGGCGATGATGAACTCGATGTCGCCCGAGCAGCGGGCCCAGTTGCAGCAGCTCAGCGACCAGTTGCTCGAAGACATGGATCTTCGTTGGCAGATGAGCCAGCTCGGCCAGAACCTGCAGTCGATGTACCCGCAGATGGGATGGGGCCAGGGCTACCAGTTCGAGGGCAGCGACCCGATGGGCATGGGCCAGGCGATGCAGACCATGCAGGAGCTCGGCGATCTCGACCAGTTGGAGAACCTGCTGCGCAACGCCACCAGCCCCGGTGCGCTGGCCGAAGCCGACATGGACAAGGTGCGCGACCTGATGGGCGATGATGCGGCGCGGTCACTGCAACGGCTTGCCGAACTGACCAAGATGCTGCAGGAGGCCGGCCTGATCGAACAGAAGGAGGGCCGCCTCGAGCTGACCCCGAAGGGCCTCCGCAAGATCGGCTCGAACGCGCTACGCGACCTGTTCGACAAGTTGGCCAAGGACAAGGTCGGCCAGCACCAGATGGATCGGCTGGGTCAGGGTCACGAACGCACCTACGAGACCAAGCTGTACGAGTACGGCGATCCGTTCAACCTCGACCTCCACAAGACCATCCGCAACGCCCTGCGCCGCAATGGCACCGGCACACCCGTGCATCTGTCGCCCGACGACTTCGAGATCGAGAAGACCGAACACCTCACCAAGTCATCGACCGTGCTGATGCTCGACCTGTCGCTGTCGATGCCGATGCGCGACAACTTCCTGCCCGCCAAGAAGGTCGCGATGGCGTTGCACTCGCTGATCACCTCGCAGTTCCCACGCGACTACATGGGCATCGTCGGGTTCAGCGAGACGGCTCGCATCCTCACCGCCGCGCAACTGCCGGAGGTGTCGTGGGACTTCGTCTACGGCACCAACATGCAGCACGGCTTCCTGTTGGCCAGACAGCTGCTGGCCAAGCAGTCCGGCACCAAGCAGATCATCATGATCACCGACGGCGAGCCGACTGCGCACATCACGCCCCGGGGCGACGTGTTCTTCAACTACCCGCCGGTGCCCGAGACGATCGAGGCAACGCTGCGTGAGGTGGTGCGGTGCACCAAGGACAACATCCGCATCAACACCTTCATGCTCGATGCCAACAGCTATCTCAAGTCGTTCATCGAGAAGCTCACGTCGATCAACCGCGGCCGTGCCTTTTTCACCACGCCCGAGACGCTGGGCGACTACGTGCTCGTCGACTTTATCGAGCACAAGAAGTCGCTGGCTCGCGGCAGGGGTGCTCGCCGCGCCGGCTGAACTCGACAAAACTTCCACATCGTGTGGAACCATTTGGGCACGTCGAGGCTCTCAGCAGATGAATGAGTGAACTGCCGCTGACCGATGCACCCGTGACGGTGGTGCCGCTCGAGGTCTCGGTGCACGAACCGTTCGACACGTTGTACCACCGCGAATTCGCCGGCCTGGTGCGCTTGGCCATGGTCCTGGTCGACAACCAGGAGTTGGCTGAGGAAGTGGTCCAAGACGCGTTCGCCGCGCTGTACTTGCGGTATCGGTCTGTGGCGTCGCCACTTCCATACGTTCGTGCGTCGGTGTTGAACGGGAGCCGCAAGCTGCTGCGTCGCCGGAAGGTGCTGGTGAGAATTCCCGGCCAACCGAAAGCCGATGACGAGCTGATCTACAACCACATGATCGACGCCATCCGCCGCCTGCCGGCCCGGCAGCGATCCGTCATCGTGCTGCGATACGACCTGCAACTGACCGACAGCGAGATTGCCGAAACCCTGAACGTACCCGTGGGCACGGTGAAGTCGACGTTGCATCGCGCCATCGCGCGCCTGCGCCTGGAGGTATCCGATGACTGATCTCGATCCGCTGCTGCGCGAGACGCTGGCCCGGGTGGGTCCGCCCACCGATGCCCGACCATCACTGGCCGACGTGCACCGCCGCGCCCGCCGACACAGCCGGCGTCGCCTCGCAGTGGCAGCGGGCGGACTGGCCTGCGCGGGTCTGGTCGCGACAGCTCTCGTCGTGCGAACAGACTCGCCGGTCTCCAACGGGGCTGGACCGAGCCAGCTGCCGAGTTCGACATCGTCCGCTCCCGAGTCGACGACGTCGGGCCCGATGCAGAGAGGTCCGGTCACGACGCTGTACCCACTACCGACCTCGACCATCACTCCGGCGCTGGCGTGGTATGCGATGTGGAACGCCCGCCACGATCCGGCGGGTTTGGCCATTGCCTTGGAACCCCCTGACCAGGCGGCTGCGGGGGCGATGCCGAGCCCTGAAGATTTCGACTGTGTCACTGATCCATGTCGGGCGCTGTTCAACTACGTCGAGTGGCACGAGATCGCTCGGCTCCTCGGGTTCCATGACGTCAGCGAGATGCAGGCTGCCAATCCAACGATCGACTTCTCGCTTCCCCCGCACGAGGGCGACGATCTGCAGAGCGCTGACGGGACCGAACCCAGCCCGGAGACGAGCCCTGTCCAGGAGGTTCCGACATCAACATCGATCGTATGACCGGGGAACGCGCCCGCCCGGTCCGGGCGCGGTATGGGGCGATCGTGATGTTGGCCGTGACGTCGTGCGGAAGCTCGTCGTCAGTGGCGCCTCGTGAGACTGGTGCACCAACGTCGTCGGCCCCATCGGTGACCGTCTCACCAAGCACGACCAGCGTCGCCCAGCCAGGCCTGCAGATGACGGTCATCGGAGACTCGATCCCGCACGCGCAGTTCTGTGGCGGGTGCACCGGATTCGTCGCTCAGTACGCCAGCACGCTGGAGAAGCAGGGGGGACGTGCCGTGGCGATCTCGGACTTCTCGCGCGACGACTCCGCCGGTCTTCCGCAGATTCGAGAGCAGGTCACCGGAGCCACTGATCTGCGCGAGGCGATCGGTCGATCCGACGTGATCTTGGTCTCCGTCGGTTACAACAATGCACTGCCCGATGGGTCTGTGGGTGTCGGCTGCGACGGAGACATGGGTCAGACCGCCGAGAGCTACGTCGCGTGGGCGATGGCGACGAAGCCGGATTGCCTGCAGGCCGGCCTCGACACATACGCAGGGGAGTACGACGAGATCTTTTCGACGATCAACACCCTCACCGGTGGCCGTCCGGTGCTGCTGATCGCGATCAACGTGCACGACGGGAATCTGGCCGACCCGTTCTTTGCCAACACGGCTCTGTCGGCCGAACCCATCGACGAGTTCCATCAGTGGATGATCGGTCGGTATGACGAGTGGAACTCGATGATGTGCGATCGTGCGGAGGCTCACGGCTTTGTCTGCGTCGACATGTATCACGCGTTCAACGGGCCCGCTGGCGATCAACCGTCGACCCCGCTGACGGTCGACGGCGCGCACCCGCCGCAGGAGGGCAACGACCTCATCGCCCAGTTGCTCGGCGCTGTGGACTCGTCGAAGCTGGTCTGAGCCCCGCGCCGCCAAGTCGCAGCTCGAAAACTCGCCGCCGGACACGGACTGTGCCGCAACAACCGCCCGGAGAGGTCTTAGTGATGCCGCCAAGGGGTACAAGGTCTCTGTTCTCCAACCCTGAGCGCGGGTTTGATGGCTACAGGTGGCTAACGGGTGAAAAGGGCGTACATGTCGATTCAGAGCGACGCAAGCGGACTTGCGAACAGTACGTCAGGGACCTCTCTTGGGTCGGCCGGCAGCACACCGCGAGGCGCAGCGCCTGCCCCTTTTGGCGAGCGGCGGCGAATGCCGGCGACACAGTCGCCCCGGCATCCCGACTTCGTCACGGTCGTGCTCGAGCCACTGGCCGATCGCCGCAAGGCGGGCGAGCGCGGCGAGCAACTGTCGATCGAGCTGTACAACCAGCTGCATACCTGGGCCGTCGCGTTTGCCGGAGCGCAGTGCGCCCGGCTTCCGGCCCATGCTGATCGCAACGAGGTGTTGTCGCAAGTCTTGCGCCTCACGTGGGATGCCTGTACCCGGATCGATTGGGACCGGTACGAGGCGTGGCCGGCGTTCCTCGAGAGCAAGGTCAGCCGGGCGCGCATCGAAGCGGCCCGTTCCGACGACTGGTTGAGCCGGCGCGAACGTGTTCGTCGTCGGCATTTTCAAGGCGAGATCGCCCGGCGCGAGCAGATCGAGCAGCGCACGTTGACGTCGGGTGAACGACAGGCGGTCGCCAGAGCGGTGGCCCCCGACTCCACACGGGTCGACTGGGCCAAGGCCGTGCTCGAGTCGCGACACCCGTCCACAGTCGCCGATGTGCCCGACGTCGTTGATGCAACCACCGTCGAGGACGAGGTCGAGGGTCACGAGCTCAGCCGCATCCGCAGCAGTTGCCTCACGGAGTGGCTGGCGATCGTGAAGGATCGCAACGAGGCACTGGCCGCCGACCTCGCCAAGTGGCTGGCCGTGAACGATCTCGGTGATCGCGACCTGCCGGCTCGTCTGTCCCATCGCCTCGAGCCCTACACGCCGCTGCTGCTCGCCATGCTGGGCGATGCCGCATGATTGCGATGACCGGAACCGTGGTGCTTTGCAACTCATGCGGCGTACGGCTGGCTCGAGATCACCGCGACACCATCTGTTCTCCGTGTCGCCGAACCCAGATCGAACGGGCCGCTCATTGCGGTTCGGTCGCTGCCAAGCAGCAGTCGCGGATCCAGGCCGTGTTCGATGCCACAGGGCTGTACGGCGTCGCCGACCAGTTCGGCTGTGATCCGGAGGCCGCGCTCGAATTGTTGCTCAACGCCCGCCTCCTGCCATTCGTGTCCGCGCAGCGACGCGATCTACTGCGACGGCTCGTGGGCTTGCGGGACCTTTCACACGTCGATGCTGCCGA
>JAYVOI010000117.1:0-12471 GCA_043758005.1 Ilumatobacteraceae bacterium | reverse complement strand
CGAGATAGGCAACGGCGAACACGATCACGAGGTCACCGACGCTGAACACGTTCGCGAACGGCCAACCGCGGGGGATCGCAAACACATCGCCGAGCCAGGGCAGCCGAGCGTCGTGCACGACGTTCGAGTTCTCGAACTGGTCGACGAGCACGGGGAAGCCGGCCGTCTTCCACGCCCATGCAGACGCCGGCATGGTGCCGTTGTTGGCAGCGATCGCGGCCAGGTTCGACGCGGCGCCGACGGCCACCAGGAACGCTCCCGGAAGATGGCGATTGCTCCAGAGGAACCCGGCTGACAGTGCGAACGTGAAGAGGTGCAGCGGCTGACCGAGCCAATTGGGAACGCGCGGCACGAGGGTGATGAGCAGTTGCAGGCTGATGCTCAGCCACACCATCCAAACCCTGCGCAGGTCGAGCCGTGCCAACGGGCTCAGCGAGCGACCGGTCAACGGGACCGTCAAGATGGCGGCGATCGAGGCGACGACGATGATCATGACGACACGTGCTCCAACTCCGACATCGATTGGCGGATGTCGAGCCACTCGACCAACTCGGGAAGCGGCATGGGCCGGCAGATCAGATAGCCCTGGGCGATGTCGCAGCCCAGGTTGGCCAGCGTGATCCACGACTCCTCGGTCTCGACACCTTCGGCGACCGTCTCGATCCCCAGCCCCTTGGCAAGGGCCACGATTGCCTTGACGAGAAGCTGCTGACGCTGGCTGTGGGCGATCCCGTCGACGAAGCTGGCGTCGATCTTCAGGCGGTCGACCGTGAAGTCGCGCAACATGCTGAACGACGAGTACCCGGTGCCGAAGTCGTCGATGGCGACGCACACCCCTGCCTCGCGCAAGGCGCTGATGGCGAACAGGCTGCGCTCGGGCTCGCTGGCGATGGCGCTCTCGGCGATCTCCAACTCGAGGCGTCCGGGTTGCAGCGCGGCCTCGTCCAACGCCTTCAAGACGCTCGAGGGGAACCGGCGATCCTGCAGGTTTCGCGCCGAGACGTTGATCGACAGGCGCATGTCGAATCGATCGACGACCCGTGCATCGGACGTCGCCTGTGTCAGCACGAACTGCGTCAGCGGGCCGATCAGATCGGTGTGTTCGGCGAGCGTGATGAAGTCGCCGGGTGGCACCTGGCCGAGGGTCGGGTGCTGCCAACGCAGGAGTGCCTCCATCGCGTTGGGTGTGCCGTCTCGGAACCGGGTCAAGGGCTGGTAGTGCACTTTCAACTGTCCGGCGGAAATGGCGTGCGACAGCTCCCCGAGCAGGCCGAGAGGCCCGCGTTCGGGCCGCGAGCCCAGCGCCTTGTAGCTCTCGACACCGGTGCGATACCGCTTGGCGCGGTACATGGCAACGTCCGCGGCGCTGAGCAGATCTTCGGGTGTGCGACCGTGGGTCGGCGCAAAGGCCAGACCGATGCTGACGCCGACCGAGAGCGGGAAGCCGTCGACGACGATCGGCCGGGTGAGCTCGGTGCGCAACTGCTCGACGATCGCCATGGTCGACGCTTCCGAGCCGACGTCGGGGATCAGGACGGCGAACTCGTCGCCCCCGAGACGGGCCACGACGGCGGCTTCCGGCGCCGACCGGGTGAGTTGCTCAGCGATCCCGATCAGCACCATGTCGCCGGTCTGATGCCCGAGGCGGTCGTTGATCTCCTTGAAGCCGTCGAGGTCGAGCAGCAGCACGGCGCCGCGGACATCGTCGGGGTTCGATGCGAGGAAGCCCGACAAGTGGTTGTCGAACGTCCGTCGATTGAGCAGGTGGGTGAGACCATCGTGATTGGCCTCGTGTGCACGCCGCAGCGCCTGCTGCGTGCTCTGGTAGATCAGCAGTGCCGTGACGCCGAGCAGCGGTAGCATCATCAGGCTGAAGTGGATCGCTACCACGAAGATCGGTGACAGGGCCAGCAGCGCGCCGTCGGCCGAGATGCTGAGGAAGAAGCTGCGGCCCATCATCGAGCGCAGGCTGGTCTTGTAGTGGAGCGTCAAGACGACGCACGTCAGCATCCCGTTGGCGATGAAGACGAGTGCGCCGGCGACGACGATGCCGATGCCCCACCGGAACGACAGCCTGCCGGCATCGGTGATCGGTGAGCCGAGGCCCAGCAGTTCGAGCACGAGCGCGCCGGCTGCGAGCGACGAAGTGATCTGCGCGGCATTGAAGACGGTCTTGGTCAGCGACTTGCGGTCGCGCAGGTCGACGTACAACGTGCACGTCGCCATCGCCGCGATCGCGACGAGCGGTGCCCCGAGCAACACGATGCTGAACGCAAATGCCCATCCGGGCGAGACCTGACCACCGTCACCGAACCGGAACCACATGGTCCGGGTCTCACCGATGAAGAGCAAGGCGCAGAAGATGATGACGTAGACCGTCTTGGACGGCGGGATGATGCCGTGATCGCCCAACGCGAACACCAGGGATGTCAGGGCGATCGCCACGACGGCGACGCTGGCGACGAAGGCATCGACCAGCCGGTGCCTCGAATCCTGGTTGGTCGAGCTGTCGGGCACTTGAGAAGTTCCTTGTTCGGGACGATTCGGACGAAGAGCTGCGCGGCGCGGACGAGTGTGGATCGTCCGCGCCGCCCGATTCAGCTCAGTACCATTTCCAGGGGGCTCCGACTGACGAGATCAACGCAACGAATGTTGCAATCGCTGTCGCCGCCCGAACTGACGTGTGATTGATGGTCCTCATCGCACGCCCCACTTCATCGGCGCGGCGACGGTGATGGCGAGCATCACGACCGGCGCCAGCCGGTAGATGGTGGTCTTTGCTTGCTGACGCATAGTGCGCACTCCTCTCGGCGTTCAGTCCATCGCACGGCGGCGTCCGCCGTTCACCTCCACCGTGCACCGTTGTTATAGGCACGAAAGTCATCGGGCGATAGGCGTGGATGCTTAAGTGATTTTCTGGAGTTCCTCAAGCAAACGGCCCTGGCCACGACGTCGGCGCGGGTTCCGTTGCGCGCGCTGCAGGAAGCGCACGCGACAGCGACCGCGGCCGGTGACCGGCGGTCACGAACGGTGCGGTCGGCGGACCTGCCGCCGCGACCAATTGAGCCGTTCGGCCTACCCGAAGAGGTCGGCGAGCGCACCCGTGGTCGGCTCGTCGTCGGTGCCGACGAACGCGGCGTATCCGTCGATCTCGAGCTGATCGGCAAGCTCCGCGCCGCCCGAGGAGACGATTCGGCCCTTGACCAAGATGTGCACGTGATCCGGCCGCAGCACTTCGAGCAACCGGTTGTAGTGGGTGATCGCCAACACACCGAGTTGCTGCTCGTTGGTCAGTGCTTCGATGCGCTGCGCGCAGTCGCGGAGCGCATCGATGTCGAGCCCGGAGTCGAGCTCGTCGAGGATGACGATCTTTGGCTCCAGCATGGCCACCTGCAGCGTCTCGTTGCGCTTCTTCTCGCCACCGGAGAGATCGACGTTGAGCGCCCGATCCAGCAACGCGTCGTCGAAGCCGATGCGAGCCGCCTCGGCGTGCAGCCGAGCGTCGAGATCGGTCAGCGGCAGACCGCGCGAGTCGTAGGCGTGTCGCATCACGTCGACGAGTTGCACGCCAGGCACCTCGGTCGGGTACTGCATCACCAGGTGCAGGCCTGCCTTGGCCCGTTGCCAGCTGGGCAGAGCCAGCATGTCGACTCCATCGAGCAACACCTGGCCCGAGATCACTTCGTAGCCGGGCTTGCCCATCACGACCGCCGACAGCGTGCTCTTGCCGGCGCCGTTCGGGCCCATCACGGCATGAACCTCGCCCGAGCTCACCGTGAGGGTGATCCCGTTGAGGATGGTCTTTCCGGCCACCGAGGCAACCAGGTCACGAATCTCGAGGGTGCTCACTGATCCTCCACGTCGATCTCGATCATGCCGTCGACCACCTTGGCGACGTACACCGGCACTGGCTGCGTGGCCGGAAGAGTCTGCGGTTCGCCGGTCTCCAGGCTGAACGTGCTGCCGTGCTTCCAACACTCGATTTCCTTGGTGTCGCAGAACAGCTCACCCTCACTGAGCGAGAAGTCGGCGTGACTGCAGGTGTCGCCGATGGCGTAGACATCGTCGCCGATCCGCACGACGGCGATTGCGCGCCCGGCGACGTCGAACTTCGTCGCGCTGTTCGGCGCGAGATCAGTGAGACGGCAGACGACGCTCATCGGCTGCGACGATCGAGCTTGGCGGCGACCTGCGCACGCAACTCCCCGGCCAGCGGCCCGACCGGCAACTGGGCGAGCACCTCATCGAAGAACCCCAACACCACGAGGCGCTCGGCTGTCTCGGGCGGGATGCCGCGACTCTCCAGGTAGAAACGCTGATCCTCGTCGATCGGCCCGATGGTGCTGGCGTGGCTGCACTTCACGTCGTTGGTCTCGATCTCCAGATTCGGCACGCTCTCGGCCCATGCCCCTGCGCTGAGCGTGAGGTTGCGGTTGGTCTGGTACGCCACGGAGCCCTTGGCGTCGTGACCGATCCGGATCAACCCGGTGTACACGCTGCGCGCCGTGTCTTGTACGGCGCCCTTGAACAGCAGATCGCTGGTGGTTCGGGGGGCAACGTGATCCTGCAACGTGCGGAAGTCGTGCATCTGGTTCTCGTCGGCGTAGTACAACGCGACCTGTCGCGTGGTGGCGCCTTGGCCCACCACCTTCACGTCTGTGCGCACTCTGGCGTACTCGCCACCAAGGGCAACCGTGGCCAGCAAGGTGGTCGAGTCGCGCTCGCCGATTGCCTGTTGATGCCCGAGTTGCCACACCGAGGTGTCGAGCTCGTTGATGGCAACGTACGTGACCCGCGCCGCCTGCTGGGCGCGCACGAACAGTCTCGGCACGACGAGGGCAGCGCCTTCGCCATCGGAGACGAACCGCTCGACGATGGTGACCTCACTGTTCTCGCCGGCGTCGATGACCAGTCGAGGGAACGTCGCCTCGTCGCCGCCGTGCACGGTGTGGGTGACCATGATCGGGGTGGCGACATGCGTGCCGCGAGGGATCGACAACACGGTCTGGCCGTAGTAGGCGGCGCTGAGCTCGTCGAACACGTCGTGCACGATGCTGGTGTCGAGGTCGTGATGATCGACCGCGTAGCCGTTGGCGCCCTGCACCGTCGTGGTGGGTGGCACTGGTCGGAAGCGGTCGAGCTGCAGGTCGCCGATGCGGCTGTAGCGCCACACCTCTTGCTCAGCGGTGGGCAGGGCCATCGCCTGAGCACGCTCTGCGGCTGACCTGCGTTGCTGGTCAGAGGGGTCAACCAGGTCTGGGGAGAACGCAAGCACGACGGAAATTCTACTACCTGCGTAGGACTAATCCCCGTGCTCAGTCGTCGCGAAAGCGGCGGATGAACCGGCGCAGACGCTTCTTGCGCTGCCCCGGCCAGTCGATCCCTGCTTCAGACATCACCTGCGGTCCGATCGAGTTGAGGAAGTCCTCGGCCTCGTCCAGAATCGCCGCGGCGCTGCCGTCGTCGAGTCCCGGTGGCTCCGGCGGGGTCGCCGGCGCCACCATCGATCCGTACGTCCAGCCAGCGTCCATGCGCGGTTCGAATGCCGAACAATGCTCAGGGCAGCGCCACGGTGCGTCGGGGGCAAGGTCGAGATTGCACTTCCGAACCGTCTCGCCATTGGCGTAGGTGCGACTCTCGAAGTTCTTGCATTCCTGACGCATTGGCATAGAGCGAAGCGTAGAACCACCACAGCCGCGCGCAACCTTCACACCAAACTCTCAACCGATACCCGGAGACCACCGCGAGAGTGCGCGTACCATCACGTTCACGACGAAGGGATTCCCAACATGTCACGGATCAGAGCGATTGCATTCAGTGCGGCCGGCGGTGCCGCCGCAGCAGTCTTGGCGGCGAATGTCGCATTCGCCGACGACCGCGGTTTCGGCGGCGGTGGCTTCGGCCGACGACATCGCGACGGCGGGTTCATGTTCGTCTTTCCCCTGCTGCTGCTGATCGCCGTGGCCGCGCTGGTCATCCTGCTGTGGCGCGGCCGGCAACCGGTTGCCCCGCTCGGCGCATCGTCGGCACCGACTGTCTCGCCGACGTTGAACGCCCAGTCGATCCTGGCCGATCGCCTGGCCCGAGCTGAGATCAGCCCCGACGACTACCGCGCCGCTGTCACCGTGCTGCGCGAAGCGCCGCAACCACCGTCACCGCCCACCTGATCTCGAACTTTGTCGCTGCCGAGTCGCTGAACGACTCGCGAACGACAAAGTTCAAGGTGTTGGAGGTCTAGCCGACGCTGCCTTCCATCTGGAGCTCGATGAGGCGGCTCCACTCGACGGCGTATTCCATGGGCAGCGTGCGGGTGATCGGCTCGATGAAGCCGTTGACCACCATGCTCATCGCCTGCTCCTGCGACAGGCCGCGGCTCATGAGGTAGAACAGCTGCTCGTCGGCGATCTTGCTGACGGTCGCCTCGTGGCCGATCTGCGCATCGCGCTCGCCGACTTCCATGTAGGGCATCGTCTTGCTCTCGCTCTGCTCGTCGAGGATCAGGGCGTCGCACTGCACGTGGCTCTTGCAGCCGTAGGCGCCTTCCTCGACGCGCACGAGGCCGCGGTAGGTCGTGATGCCACCGTCCTTGCTGATCGACTTCGACACGATCTTGGAGGTCGTTTCGGGGGCGGCGTGCACCATCTTGGCGCCTGCGTCCTGGTGCTGGCCGGGCCCCGCGTAGGCGACCGACAAGACCTCACCGGTTGCCTTCGGGCCAACGAGGTACACGCTCGGGTACTTCATGGTCAGCTTGGAGCCGATGTTGCCGTCGATCCACTCCATGTGCCCCTCGGCCTCGACCCGGGCCCGCTTGGTGACGAGGTTGTAGACGTTGGGCGACCAGTTCTGGATGGTCGTGTACGTCACTCGTGCCGACGGCTTGACGACGATCTCGACGACCGCCGAGTGCAACGAATCGTTGGTGTAGACGGGCGCCGAGCAGCCCTCGATGTAGTGCACCTGCGAACCCTCGTCGGCGATGATCAACGTCCGTTCGAATTGCCCGGCGTTCTCGCTGTTGATGCGGAAGTAGGCCTGCAACGGCATCTCGACCTCGACGCCCGGCGGCACGTAGATGAAGCTGCCGCCACTCCACACCGCGGTGTTGAGCGCGGCGAACTTGTTGTCGCCGGGAGGGATGACCGTGCCGAAGTACTTGCGGACCAGATCGGGGTACTCGCGCAACGCCGTGTCCATGTCGCAGAACAAGATGCCCTGCTGCTCGAGGTCCTCGCGGTTGCGGTGAAAGACCACTTCCGACTCATATTGCGCAGTGACGCCGGCGAGGTACTTGCGCTCGGCTTCGGGGATGCCCAGCTTCTCGTACGTGGCCTTCATCTGCTCGGGAAGGTCGTCCCATTCGCTGACCTGATCAGTCGCCGGCTTGAGGTAGTAGAAGATGTCCTGGAAGTCGATGTCGGGCATGTTGACGGCGAACCACGCAGCCATCGGCTTCTTCTCGAACAATCGCAGACTGCGTTGACGCTGCTTCGTCATCCACGTCGGCTCACCCTTCCACCACGAGATCTGGTCGACGACGGCGGCGTCGAGACCCTTGTGGGGCTTGAAGGCGTACTCGACGTTGTCGTCGCTCCAGCCGAGGCTGTATTTGCTGAGATCGAGGTCGAATGTCGTCATTGCTGACTCCGTTCAAGCGAAGGGCGGTGGGGGGATTTCCCCTACGCACATAGTAACAATTCACGCCGCGGTTCCCACGAACAGGATCGACCGACTAGACAATGCCGATGGGGCGACGTTCGGCGACCACGGCGGTCGCCGTGGCGCTGTCGCTGGCGTTCTCCGGCGCGGTCTCCGTGCTCGGTCCGGCCACGCCGGTCGCCGCCGCCGATGGGCTGCGGGTCGAGAGCACCACCACGTACACCATCGACGCGACCGCCGGGTTGGTGCACGTCGCCGCGGTGATGGATTTCACGAACACCGTCCCCGATCGCCGCGACGGCGACACCGTGCGCCGGGCGTTCTTCACCGGGTTCTCGGTACCGGTACCGGTTGGGGCTGCTGGCGGCGCCGCCATCGATGACACCGGTCAAGCCCTCACCCTGAACGCCGAGATCGTCGACGGCAACAGCGACTACTTCATCTACGACGTCGTCTTCGCCGGGCGGCTCTTCTACGGCAAGACCGCCCGAATCACGGTGACGTACGACGTCGCCGGCCTGCCTCCGCGCTCCGTCAACCCATCGCGTGTCAACCCTGCCTACGCCGCGTTCAACGCATACGGAATCGGCGACGCCGGCAAGGTCACCGTGCGCGTCGTTGCCCCCAAAGGCTTCGCAGTCGACACCTTCGGCAACGACACGCAGGTCACCAACGAGGGCGACATCAGGGTGTACACGGCGTCGAACATCGCGGACCCCGACACGTTCAACATCTTCGTATCGGCCCGCAACGACGGCAGGCTCACTGACCAGAGGGTGACCAACGCGGCAGGCAACCGCTTCGACGTGCGTGCATGGCCGGGCGACACCGCCTGGCAGGCGTTCGTGACCGAGCAGATCAACGACGGCGTGCCGGTGCTGGCCGACCTCATCGGTCGACCGTGGCCGATCAGCGACGCGATCGAGGTCCGCCAGGCCTACACCCCGTACCTCTACGGATACGCCGGGTGGTTCAGCGCGACGAACAACGAGATCGAGATCGGCGAAGATCTCGACCAGAGCGTGGCGCTGCACGAGTTGTCACATGCGTGGTTCTCGGAGAAGTGGTTCGCCGATCGTTGGCTGAGCGAGGGCTACGCCCAGACCTACGCAAGCTTGGCAATGGTGGAGCTCGGTGGCACGACAACACGACCGGACCCCGTCGACGGCGCCGGCGTCGGTTCGATCCGCCTCGACGACTGGGGCAACCCGCGGCTCGTCGACGGGGCCGACGCCGTCGAGAGCTACGGCTACAACGCGTCGTGGTCCGTCGTCTCGCAGATCACCGACGAGATCGGCGTCGAGCGGAGCCGGCTGGTGTTCTCGGCGATCGATCACGCCACGATCCCCTATGTCGGCGATGGCCCGGCAGAGCCCACGGGTGCGATCACCGATTGGAAGCGATACCTCGACCTGGTGGACGAGATCGGCGGCTCGACGAAGGCCGATGGGTTGATCGAGCAGTTCGTCGCGTCGAGCACCGACGTCGACACGCTGGCGACGCGCACCACCACCCGCGCGGACTACCAGGCGCTGACGGTCGCCGGCGGCAACTGGGCTCCACCACTGGCACTCCGACGGGCGATGACGTCGTGGTCGTTCGGCGCCGCTGAGGATCTGATCCACGCCGCAGCCGACATCCTCGGCAAACGCGACGAGCTGGCGACGGCCAGTGCCGCGCTCGGCGTGACGCCCCCGGCGCTGTTGATGTCGGCGTACGAGAACGACGAAGACGACCTCAGCAAGCCGGCCGCGATGGTGGCGGACCAACTGGACGCAACCAACAAGCTGAACGCTGCGACCGCGGCCGAGACGGCCAACGACGGCGTGTTCGGTGGGGTTGGGTTGATCGGAACGAAGCTGGCCGACGACCTGGCCAAGGCAACCTCGGCACTCGCGGCCGGCAAGACCGACGACGTGCGCAGCATCGCTGCGCATGTCACCGATGTGATCAACGATGCTCCGGCGCTCGGCAAGCAACGAGCGGCGCTGGCCGCTGCCGGTGTGCTGGTCGTCATCATCGCCCTCTTGTCAGTGGCCCTGGCCGTCCGAAGCCGACGCCAGAGGCGGCGCGCCGAAAACGGCCCAGGCGATGACGCGGACTCAGGCGGCCCGGACCTGCTGCACGTCGATGAAGATGCACTCACCGGGGCACGCCAGCGCGGCGTGGATGACGGCTTGTTCGTTGCGGGGATCGACCCTGGCCAAGCTGCCGCCGCCCCCGGGATCGTTGAGCACGAACTCCGCCTCGGCGACGTAGGCGATCCCGTCCTCGAGCTGCACGAACACGTCGGGGCAATGGTCGACACACAAGCCGTCGCCCGTGCACAAGTCTTGATCGATCCACACCCGCATGACACCGCTGACCCTACCGTGGCGACGCTGCGAGGCGACGAATCGATGTCGACGGATACTGTGAGCGGCGTGCACGAACCCTTCGCCAAGCAAATCGAACACCACTGGGATCGCCCGACCGGCCGGGTCGAGGATCCGTGGGCGTGGCTCCGCTACCGCAACGATCTCGACACCATCGCCTACCTCGAGGCAGAGAACGCGTTCTCGTCGGCCTGGTTCGCCGAGCGCAATGAGCTCGTGGAACGCATCTTCGACGAGATCAAGTCGCGCATTCAGGAGACCGACATCATTGCGCCGATCAAGGACGGCGAGTGGTGGTACACGTCACGAACCGAGGAAGGGCGGAACTATC
This sequence comes from Ilumatobacteraceae bacterium, assembly GCA_043758005.1. Taxonomy (GTDB): domain Bacteria; phylum Actinomycetota; class Acidimicrobiia; order Acidimicrobiales; family Ilumatobacteraceae; genus JAENVT01. The sequence continues at coordinate 2,106 of JAYVOI010000117.1, read as the reverse complement.
CGATCCACTGCCGAGGCCGGTCGGCGGCCGACGCAACGTCCCAGGTTCTCCTCGACGAGAACCTCGAGGCCGACGGCCACGACTTCTTGTCGGTCGACGCCTTCGACGTCAGCCCGAACCAGCAGTTGCTCGCATGGAGCGCCGACATCGAAGGTGGCGAGAAGTACACGCTTCGCATACGCGATCTGGGTAGCGGTCGCGACACCGACGACGTGGTCCACGACATCGCCTGGTGCGGAACGGCATGGGCACACGACAACGCCTCGGTCTTCTATGTGACGGCCAACGAGGCAATGCGCCCGTTCAAGGTCTGGCGCCATGATCTCGGAACACCGCAGAGCGACGACGTCCTCGTCTTCGAAGAGACCGACGAGCGGTTCTACGTCTACATCGAACTGAGCCGTAGCGGGCAGTGGATCATCATCGACAGTCGTTGCAAGACCTTCTCCGAGGTGCTGCTGATCCCGGCACGGGAACCGGAGCGGCCGCCGCTCAGCGTGCGCCCGCGAACCGACGATGTCGAGTACTCGGTCGACCATTGGGGTGATCGCCTCGTGGTGCTGACCAACCTCGAAGCGGAGGACTTCCGGGTCATGACGGCCTCGATCGACCAGCCGTCCGAGTGGTCAGAGCTCGTCGCCCACCAGCCCGGTCGACGGATCGTCGCCGTCGAGCCGTTCGCCGGCCATCTCGTGCTGCACGAATGGAGTGACGCCCAACAACGACTGCGCGTGCTGTTCGACGACGACACTGATGAACGGGTCTTCGATCTCGGGACCGAACCGCACGAGGTCGAGACCGACGCCAACCCGGAGTGGCACACCGACGTGTTCCGCTTTCGATACCAGTCACTCACCACGCCACTGACGATCTACCAGGAGCACGTTCGCACCGGCGAGCGAACGATGTTGAAGCAGACGCATGTGCCGGGCGTCGACTTGACGAAATACGCCGCGACCCGCGAATGGGCGACGTCGCACGACGGCACCATGGTGCCCGTCGACCTGGTCCGGCATGTCGACACCGCCGTCGATGGCTCGGCGCCGTGCCTGATCTATGGGTACGGCAGCTACGAGTCATCCGAGCCGCCGTGGTTCAGCCCGGCTCGGTTGTCGCTGCTCGACCGCGGTTTCGTCTGGGCCCTCGCTCATCCGCGAGGCGGCGGCGAGCTGGGTCGACGCTGGTATCTGGACGGCAAGTTGCTGAACAAGCGCAACACGTTCCTCGACACCATCGCGGTGGCCGAACACGTCGCCGCACATCAATGGGCTTCGCCGAAGCGGATCGCGATCCGCGGCGGCAGCGCCGGGGGCCTGCTCGTCGGCGCGTGCATGACGATGCGCCCGGAGTTGTTCGCCGCCGTGGTCGCCGAGGTTCCGTTCGTCGACGTCGTCACCACGATGTACGACGAGACGCTGCCCTTGACCATCACCGAGTGGGACGAGTGGGGCAATCCTTCGACCGAGCCGCTTGCCAGCTACATGCTGAGCTATTCGCCATACGACCAGAGCACACCGCGCGACTACCCGGCGCTGTTCATCACGGCGGGGCTCAACGACGTGCGGGTCAGCTACCACGAGCCCGCCAAGTGGGTTGCCAAGCTGCGTGCCGTCCGCACCAACGATGCTCCGCTGTTGATGCGCTGCGAGATGGGCGCCGGCCATGCCGGCCCGAGCGGGCGCTACGACCTGTGGCGCGAAGAAGCACGCACGCTGACCTTTCTGGTCAACGTGGTCTGATCACGCCAGACGCAACACCACCACCGCCGCGAGGCCGAGGAACACGGCGTTGCGAGCAACGTTGCCCCACCCGATCGGTTTGCTCGACCAGGCACCGAAGCACGCGCATGGTGGGCGGCGGCCCTGCAGGAGACGCACCACCAGCAACGCGCTGAAGGCCACCAACAATCCTGCCGCGACCGCGGCGACGGGCCGACGAGCGATCTGGGCGACGAGCAGCGCGCCGACGACGAGCTCGGTGAACGGCACGACCGTTGCCACCGCGCCGGGCACACCGAGGCCGGCGGACTGCGCACGCCACTGCCGGGGAGATGCCACCTTCATCACGCCCGACGCGAGGAACACGGCGCCGAGTAGCACGGTGACG
>JAYVOI010000116.1:0-5452 GCA_043758005.1 Ilumatobacteraceae bacterium | reverse complement strand
CGTTGAAGCGGAACTCCATGACGTCGCCGTCGATGGGGTGATATTCCTTGCCTTCGATGCGGATCTTGCCGACGTCTTTGGCTTTGGCCCAGGAACCGAAGTCGAGCAACTCGTCCCAGTGGATCACCTCGGCCTTGATGAAGCCGCGTTGGAAGTCGGTGTGGATGCGGCCGGCGCATTCGGGGGCACTCGAGCCGGCGTAGAACGTCCAGGCCCGGGTCTCTTTCTCGCCGGTCGTCAGGAAGGTGCGCAGGCCCAGCAGGTGGTAGGCGCTGCGAACCATGCGGAACAAGGCACCCTCGCCAAGTCCGAACCCCTCGAGCATCTCGGCACGCTCGACGGGATCGACGATGGTCGCGGCTTCGGCCTCGAGCTGAATGCACATGCCGATGACCTCGACGTTGTCGCCGGCCGAGGTGAACTCGTCGCGCACCCGCTGCTCGACCTCGGGAATCTTGTCGAGGTCGTTCTCGCCGACGTTGACGACAGCGAGCACGGAGCGGTTGGTGAGCAAGAAGTACGGCTGCAACTGCTCGCGGTACTCGGGCTTCAAGCCGGCGCGGTAGAGCGGCCGACCCTCCGACAGCGCATCGTATGCAGCTTGCAACGAGTCCAACTCGCCTGCAGCGGTCTTGTCGAGCTTCGACTGACGCGTGGCCTGCTTCAACCGCTTCTCGACCGTCTCGAGATCGGCGAGTGCCAGTTCGATCTCGACGACACGGAGGTGCTCGATGGGATCGCTGGGTCCGGTGACGTCGTCGTCCTCGAAGGCGCGCAGCACCAGCACGATCGCATCGACCTCGCGGATGTTGGCCAGGAACTTGTTGCCGAGACCCTCACCCTTCGACGCGCCCTCGACTAGGCCACCGATGTCGACAACCTGCACGGCCGCGTGAACGATCGACTTCGACTTGCTCATCGCTGCCAGCTTGTCGACCCGCTCGTCGGGGACCTTGGCCACGCCGATGTTGGGATCTTTGGTGGCGAACGGGTACGGCGCGGCGAGCGCACCGCCACCAGTGAGGGCGTTGTACAGCGAGCTCTTGCCCGCGTTGGGAAGGCCAACCAGGCCGAAGCGTTCCATAGCGAAGGTGTGAGGCTACCCCGCACGCTTTCCGCTCGGCCGATGTCGGCGTCGATCTGTGTGGCATGAAGCGAATTCTCGGGATCGCCGCGGTGGCATTGGCTGTGTCGGCGCCCGCCACGGTCGGCGCCGGGCAGCTCGGCACGACGATCCCGTCGAACTGTGTGGCCCACACCAGTTTCACCGGTGGGGCCGACCTGGTCGACGACTTCCGGTGCGCGGGCCAGGCCATCGACTTCCACACGTCCGGCGTGAGCCTCTCGCCCGGGTTGATCTGGGCGGGGCAATGGTTGTTCACCGACGAGACGGGTCAGTTCCGTGTCGGGTCGTGCACGTTCAACCGCGGCATCCACCCGACGATCGACCTCCCATCGTTCCCCGTCGCTCAGTTGTTCCCGAACGACCCGACGGGCGCCAAGGGCGCGTACCTCACCTGGCGATACGGCGATACGACCGACGACATGCTCGCCGCCGGGATGTGGGCAGTGTTCCACTACTACGCGCAAGACAGCGCCGGCACGCGGCGGTCGGTCAACGGCGCGGCGCCGCTGATCCCATCGCTCGGCATCGTCGGTCGCGCGAGTGGTCGCGACGATCTGCAGACGGTCGCCATGGCGCTCGATGCAGAAGCAACCCGGTTTGCTGGGCAGTGGAACGTCGCTGTCACCGTGGCCATCGATGGCGGCATCGATGTTGTGGTGATGGCTGGAACCGAGCCGGTTGTGGGTGCCGTCGTGACCTTGTTCGTGAGTGGACAGGACGCTCCGATCGTGGCCACGACTGATGCCGCCGGGCTGACGCACGCGACCATGCCGGTGCCAGTCGGTCTGACGACCGTCGTCGCTGCGACGCCCGTACCCGGCCCGGTTGCGGTGTACCGCGGCACTCCGGCCGGCCCGGACCCGTTTGGTGCCCAACGGTTGGTCACCGCAGGTCCACCCGGCGTGGTCTCGGCAACTGCAACGGTCGACGTTCCACCACCGCCAACGACCACCATGACGACGATCTCACCAACCACGACCAGTTCCACGACCACGACCACGACCGTCCCGCCAACCACGACCACGACCTCCCCGCCGACCACGACGAGCACCACGACACTTCCTCCCGCCACGACCACCACCGTTGCGCCGGCTGTGGTCGACACGACGGTGCCGCCGGAGACCACACTCCCCGAGATCGTCCCGATCGTGGAAGTGCTGCCGCCTCCGCCCGCAGCGCCGCTACCGACGACGGGTGCGGTTTCGGATCTCATCTCGTACCTCGGTACGTCACTGCTGGTCGCCGGCATCGGGATGGTGGGCGTCGGTCGCAAACCCGGGGTGGTCACGCGCTGACCGTCTCTGGGACGGTGACGCGACGGCCACGGGCGGGCCGCCGGGCCGGATGACCGCTCATCTACACTCGGTGAGATGACACCGGTCGAGGCCCTGGAACGCGTGGTGCATTGCCTCGATCGAGCACACGACACGGGGTTCAAGACCAAAGCGTTCGTGCGTGCGCTCGAGGTCGTGCGGGCGACGCCGTCCGACGAGCTCGAGGCCCGAGCTGCTGCCGGAACATTGAAGGATCTGGAGGGGATCGGCGACTCCACCGCGAGGTTGATCACCGAGACCCTGCACGGCGACACCAGCTACGTCGAAAAGATCGAGGCCGAGACCCAGGTCACGATCACCGACGCAGGGGCGCGGTACCGGGCGGCGATCAAGGGCGATTGCCACATGCACAGCCGATGGAGCGACGGCGGCGCGACCATCGAGGCGATGGCCCGCACCGCGCGCGATCTCGGCCACGACTACATGGTGCTGACCGATCACTCGCCCCGGCTCACGATCGCCCACGGCCTCAGCAAGGAGCGGTTGGAGCAACAACTGGCCGATGTCGCCGTGCTCAACGAGAAGATGGCGCCGTTCCGCATCCTCACCGGTATCGAGGTCGACATCCTCGAAGACGGAACGCTGGATCACACCGATGATGTGCTCAGCCAACTCGACGTCGTGGTGGCCAGTGTGCACTCCAAGCTGCGGATGGAACGCCAGCCGATGACCGAGCGGATGGTGCGGGCGGTCGCGTCGCCGCACGTCGACATCCTGGGTCATTGCACGGGCCGGATGATCGGCAAGCGCGACCCGTCGACGTTCGACGCCGACTACGTCTTCGCAGCGTGTGCGCAGTTCCACACTGCAGTCGAGATCAACTGCCGGCCCGAGCGCCTCGACCCGCCGCGGCCGTTGCTCGACCTGGCGATCGAGTACGGCTGCTACTTCGCCATCGACAGCGATGCCCATGCGACCGGCCAACTCGAATGGCAGCCGCTCGGTTGCAACCGAGCCGCGGAGTGCGAGGTGCCGCTGGAACGGGTCATCAACACCTGGGCCGTCGACGACTTGCTCCGCTGGGTGCAGGCGGCATGACCCGCCGGTAGCCTGGATCCCCATGTCGAAGAAGACGAAGAAGAAGAAGGCGCGCATGCGCCGGTCCAAGGCGAACCACGGCAAACGTCCCAACATGGGGCGTGGCTGAGCCAACCGTTCCCCCTGCACCTGCGACGCGGCGTGGCGCCGATGTCGAGGTGCTGCACGGCGTGGAAGTCGCCGATCCGTACCGGTGGCTGGAAGACGGTGAATCCGACGACGTTGCCGCCTGGGTAGCCGCCCACAACGAACGAACCAGTCAGGCGCTCGAAGCCCGCTCCACCTGGGGCATGTGGCACGAGCGCCTTTCCGCGCTCACGGCCCTGCCGACGGTTGCCGCCGCAGCGCTGCGCAGCGAGCGATTGTTCGTACTCTGGCGTGCTGCCGGAGCCGACCAGTTCGCGTTGGTCGTGCAGTCGTCCACCGACCGGGAAGCACTGCCGCGGACGTTGCTCGACCCGGCCGAGCGCGCCGCCGACGGCGCCGTCGCCATCGACTGGTTCGAGCCGTCCCCCGACGGGTCATTGGTCGCCATCGGGCTCAGCGAGGGTGGTACCGAGCAAAGCACGTTGTCGGTCATCGACGTCGAGTCCGGCCGGCACCTCGGTGACTCGATCTCGAACACGCGGGCGTCGTCGATCGCCTGGCTGCCCGACAACTCGGGCTTCTGGTACCTGCGCTATCCGCCCGACGACGCCTACAACCGCAACGTCTACTTCCACCAGCTCGGCACCGATCCGGCCGATGACCCGAAGGTGTTCGGTGACCTTCCCACGCCGGAGACCTGGCCGGATGTGCTGGCGAGCGACGACGGCCGCTACCTGCTGGTGTACATGCTGGTCGGGTGGAGTCGGATCGACGCTCACTTGTTCGACACCGAGACCGGCACGTGGCGAGAGGTGATCAGTGGCGTCGAGGCGCAGTCGTCGTTCTTCTTCCACGACGGCGAGCTGTACGGCGTGACGTCGCGCGATGCATCGAACGGGCGCATCATTGCTGCATCGCTCGACGATCCCGGCAACTGGCGCACCGTCGTTGCCGAACGCGAGGTCGTGATCACCCGTGCCGCCAGCCTCGGTGACCGTCTGCTGGTGGTTTCGAGCGCGGCCGCTGTCGACACGCTCGAGCTGTGGGACACCGCTGGTCAGTCGTCCGAGCCCGTCGGCGACCTCGGGCTGATCAGCGTGCAGTCGCTCGATACCGAAGGCGACACCGCGTTCGTGACCGTTGCCTCGTTCGACGCCCCGCCTTCGGTGTATCGCATCGTCGATGGTCGGGCGCAGCGATGGTCGGCCGAGCCCGACAGATCCGTCGTGCCGCCGTTGACGGTGACACGTCAGGCCTATTCATCGCTCGACGGCACCGAGATCGGTGTGTTCCTGATGCACCGGTCGGATGTCGAGCCATCGAGCCGGACACCGCTGATCCTGACGGGCTACGGCGGGTTCGCCATCTCCGAATCGCCGTCGTGGGTGGTCCGCGCCGCCGCATGGTGCGCGGCCGGGGGAGTGTTCGCCGTTGCCGGGTTGCGCGGCGGCTACGAGCACGGCGAGTCGTGGCATCGCGCCGGGCGCCGGGCCAACAAGCAGAACGTGTTCGACGACTTCCACGCTGCCGGTGACTGGCTGGTGGAACGCGAGTACACGTCGCGCGACCTCCTGGCGATCGAAGGCGGGTCCAACGGAGGGTTGCTGATGGGGGTGGCCATCACCCAGCGACCCGACCTGGCTCGGGCGGTTCATTGCGCGGTCCCGCTGCTCGACATGATCCGCTTCCCGCAGTTCCTGATCGCCCGCCTGTGGACCGACGAGTACGGCGACCCCGACGTCGCCGAGGAGTTCGCTTGGCTGCACGCCTATTCGCCCTATCACCACGTGACAGAGCATGCCGAGTACCCCGCGGTGCTGTTCACCACGGCCGAGGGGGATTCGCGGGTCGACCCCATGCACGCCCG
>JAYVOI010000115.1:0-5457 GCA_043758005.1 Ilumatobacteraceae bacterium | reverse complement strand
TCAACGCAGCGCGTCACCGGTTGGTCTTGGCGACCGGGTCGGCCAAGGCGCCCATCATCGAGCGATGGATGCTGCACGATCCGGTGCTGCCGGTGCAGCGTGTCGGTCGAACCAACACCGCCGTCATGCTCGACGCGGACGCCGCAGCGCGGTTGCCGTACCCGGCTGGCTAGCGTCTGGCGACAATGGACATCACGACGACACCCGCCTGGTCGGCGTTGCAGTCGACCGCACGTCCTGCACACCTGCGCACGCTCTTCGCCACCGACCCGCAGCGCTCGGCGCGGTACCGGCTACAGGCCGGCGATCTCCTGATCGACTACTCCAAACACCTGATCGACGACGACGTCGTCCGCCGGTTGCTGGCCGTCGTCGCGGCCGCCGACGTCGAGGCCCGCCGCACGGCGATGTTCGCAGGTGAGCCCATCAACGTGACCGAGCAGCGGGCCGTGCTGCACACGGCACTGCGCGCACCGCGCGACGCCGTGGTGATGGTCGACGGCCACAACGTCGTGCCCGATGTGCACGACGTGCTCGGTCGCATCACGACGTTCGCCGATCGGGTCCGCAGTGGCGCCTGGCGCGGCGCGACAGGCGAGGCGATGCAGACCGTCGTCAACATCGGCATCGGCGGCAGTGACCTCGGCCCGGCGATGGCTTTCCTGGCGACCGAGTCGTTCGGCGACCACAACCTGCGCTGCCGCTACGTGAGCAACGTCGACGGCGCCGACATCACCGGCAATCTCGCCGACCTCGACCCGGCGACGACGTTGTTCATCGTCAGTTCGAAGACGTTCACGACCATCGAAACGCTGACCAACGCGAACCATGCCCGCCAGTGGCTGACCGCCAAGCTCGGCGACGGCGCAGTCAGCAAGCACTTCGTCGCGGTCAGCACCAATGCCGAGCAGGTGGCCGCGTTCGGCATCGACACGGCCAACATGTTCGGCTTCTGGGATTGGGTCGGGGGGCGCTACTCGGTCGACTCGGCCATCGGGTTGTCGCTGGCACTGTCGATCGGCCCGGCCCGCTTCCGGCAGTTCCTCGACGGCTTCCACACCATCGACCGGCACTTCGTCGAGGCGCCGCTGCACCTCAACGCGCCGGTGCTCATGGCGATGCTGGGAGTCTGGTACGCCAACGTGCTCGGTGCAGAGACCAAGGCGGTGCTGCCGTACGCCCATGAGCTGCGCAGGTTTCCCGCGTACCTGCAACAGCTCGACATGGAGTCCAATGGGAAAGGCGTGCGACTCGACGGTTCGCCGGTGTCGACGACCACCGGCCCGATCGTGTGGGGCGAGCCTGGCACCAACGGCCAGCACGCGTTCTACCAACTGCTGCACCAGGGCACGCGCCTGGTGCCGATCGACTTCATCGGGTTCGCCCAACCGAACCATTCGCTGCTCTCCCAGCACGACTTGTTGATGGCCAATCTGTTCGCCCAGGGCGAGGCGTTGGCGTTCGGCAAGACCCTCGACGAGGTGGTCGCCGAAGGCATCCCCGCCCATCAGCAGGCGGCTCGGGTGTTCCCTGGCAATCGCCCCAGCACGACGATCCTGGCCCCCCGACTCACACCCAACGTGCTCGGCCAACTGATCGCCCTCTACGAGCACATCGTGTTCGTGCAGGGCTGCGTGTTCGGTGTCAACAGCTTCGACCAGTGGGGGGTAGAGCTGGGCAAGGCACTCGCCAACCGGATCACGCCCGAATTGGTTGCGGCCGACCCGCCGCAGCACGACACCTCGACGTCGGCCCTCATCGAGTGGTACCGCGCCAATCGCAGTCGCTCGACGTCGTCGTAGGTCACCCGTTCGGGGCATGTTTGCACTGCGAATATGCTCTGCGCGGCGCGTCGCGCGGAACAAGGGGTATCGGTGGGGGTCACGGTGTTGAACGCACAGACGCGCACGGTGCTGTTCACCGATATTCGTGGTTCGACAGCGCAGCGAGTGTTGCTGGGCGACGATTCGTTCGACGCGCTCCGTCGCGAGCATGACGATGTGCTGACTGCCGTCGCTGGCAGGCATGGCGGCGACATCGTCAAGTCAACGGGCGATGGGTTGCACATCGCCTTCCACGCCGCGTCGAACGCCGTGGCGTGCGCCGTCGCCATGCAGCGTGGCATCGAGCGGCTCAACCGGCGCAACTCGGAGGCGGAGCACCTCGGTCTAGCCGTCGGGCTGTCCGCGGGAGATGTGGTCGCCGAGCAGGGCGACGTGCACGGCACGGCCGTCGTCGAAGCATCGCGTCTCTGCGCCGTTGCCCTCGGCGGGCAGATCGTCGTGGCCGACGTGGTTCGCCTGTTGACCGGATCGCGCGGCGGCCACGAGTTCCAGCCTCGCGGTGACCTTGCGTTGAAGGGACTCGCTGCCCCCGTCCGTTCGTGCGATGTGGTGTGGCACGCAGCGACCGTGCAATGCATCCCGCTTCCTGCCCGGCTCGCGCCTGGCCTCGACGACTTCGTCGGTCGCCATGCCGAGCGCGAGTTGCTGCTCGACGCGTTCCATGCGGTCACAGCAGGTCGGTGGCAGGTCGTCTTCGTGGCCGGCGAACCCGGCATCGGGAAGTCTCGGCTGGCACGCGAGGCGGCGGCGAGCATGTTCGACGAGGGTGCCGTGGTGTTGGCAGGGAGGTGCGAGGAGCACCTCGGTGGTCCCTTCCAACTGTGGACCACGGTGCTCGCCCACCTCGTCGAGCACCTCGACGACGACATCGTTGCAGGCCACCTGGCTGCGCACGGCGGCGAGATTGCCAGGGTGCTGCCAGACGTCCGTCGTCTCTTCCCCGATCTCCCCGCGGTGCCGCGGGTCGATGCGGACGCAGACCGGCACCGGCTGTTCGAGGCGATCGCGGCGCTGCTCGCCTCGGCGACGACGGAGGGGCCGGTGGTGATCGTGCTCGACGACTTGCAATGGGCCGATGCCGGGTCGCTGCAGCTGTTGCGTTACCTGGTGCGAGTCGCGCCGCACGCACCGATCCTGATCGTCGGCACATACCGCGACACCGAGCTGGAGCGTTCGCCGCTCGACGATACCCTGGCCGACCTCCGGCGCGACGATCTGTTTCGACGCGTCGTGCTGCACGGGCTCTCGACGGACGAGCTCGGTGAGTTCCTGACGAAGCGCATCGGCTCGGTCCCGCCTCCCGAGTTCCTCGGAGCGTTGTCTGCGGAGACCGGTGGCAATCCGTTCTTCGCCGGTGAGGTCGTTGCCCACCTGGTCGAGTCGGACCAGTTGGGACTGGTGGGCGACCACTGGACGACGGAGATCTCGTTCGACCGGCTCGGCATGTCGGAAGGTGTCCGCGATCTGCTCGGTCGACGGATGGCGCGGCTCCGCCGAGCCTCGACCCAAGCACTCGAGGTCGCCTCGGTGCTCGGGCGCGAGTTCGACGTGCCCACCCTGGCGCTCCTCGATCAGGTGCTCGAGGAGGAGTTGCGCCAGTACCTCGAGGGTGCGGTCCGTGCCGGGCTCTTGCGACGGGACCCGTCCCGACCCGACCGCTACGCGTTCGCACACGCGCTCGTACGCCAACGCTTGTACGGGGGTCTGGGCACGACGCGGCGGGTGCGGTTGCACTGGCAGATTGGCGTCGCGCTCCGTGCCGCACCCGAGCACGATGTCGATGCCGTCGCCTATCACCTCACCGAGGGTGTGCTGGCCGGCGAAGTGTCGGAGGCTGTCGACGCCACGTTGGTCGCCGCTGCCAAGGCGGTGGAGATGTCGGCGTTCGAGACCGCCGTCGACCAGTTCGGCAATGCCATCGCGTTGCTGGATCAGGCGGATGTCGAAGATCCTGATCGCCGGTACTCTGCGCTGATCGGCCTCGGCGACGCTCACGTCGCGCTGTCGAACGCGGCGGGGTACACCGATGCCTTCCTCGCGGCCGCCGAGGTCGCCCGTGGTCAGGGACGTGCCGACCGGCTGGCCCGTGCGGCGCTGGGGATCGGCCAGCACGCGCTGATCCTTCGGCTGGCGCCGGAGACTGCGGCGCTGTTCGACGAGGCGATCGATGCTCTCGGACTCGAGGATTCGGCAGCACGTTCGATGTTGCTGAGCTTCCGAGCGTTCCATCGCACCATCACGCCGGGGATCGCCGAGGACCGCCAGGCGGAGATCGACGAGGCAGCGGCGATCGCTGATCGCGTCGGGGATCGTCGCGCCGCCGCCCAGGCGATGTTCGCTCAGATCTCCGCGCTGCGCGGCTCGCCGATGGTCGACAGGATGATCGAACTGTCCGACGACATGCTCGCGGCGGCGATCGAGCTCGACGACATCCGGTTGCAGACACACGCCTACCTGAACGGTGCGACGGCCCGGTTGCAGCGCGGCGATCGGGCGGGCTGGCAGCGCGCGGCCATCGCGTTGAAGCTGGTCGCCCGCCGGCCGAACGGAACCTACGCGCGGCCGTGGTCGATGATGTGGGACACGGTCGAGTGCGTCTTCGACGAGCGCTACACCGACGCCGACGACAACGCGTCGGCCGGAGCCGCCACATGGTGCGCGCTCCCGATCGTGGAGCTGTGCTTCGTCGCCCAACAGGCGACGGTGAAGCGTTGGATGGGACACGGCCGTGCGGCCGCGGACTTGATCCGCCCGTGGGTGGACTTGCCGGGCTCGGCCGTCAACCTGCGGACGTTGCTGGCGTGTCTCGAACTCAGCGAAGCCCCGGAGGCGGCTCGTGCCGTGCTCGACCACTGTGCCACCGACAACTTCGCCGAGACCAGACTGCAAGCGGCACAACGGCCGTCGGTTCTCGTCAACCTTGCGGAACTGTGCGTGCGCACCAACTCGGCGGTGCACGCGCCCGCGATCACCAGGTTGGTCGAGCCGTACTCGGGCCAGATGTTGCTCGCCCCCGTTGGCTTCGCCTGCTACCAGGCGGCCGACACAGCGCTGGCACGGCTGGCGGCGCTGCGGGGAGACCGGGCTGGTGCCGACGACCTGTTCCGCCGCGGCATCGCCCTCGAGGAGCAGGTCGGCGCCACGCTGCTCGCCTCGGCCTCGCGATTCTGGTTCGCCGAGCGCCTCGCCGGATCCTCATCACTCGCTGACCAGGCCGAGGCGCGGCAACTCGCGCACGGTTGCCTCGGCTCCTTCGAATCGACCGGCTGCTACCTCATCGAGCATGCCACCAGGCTGGTTCGCGACCTGACTCGATAGGTGAACGCGCCAACGGAGCCCACACCGCGTGGTGTGGGCTCCGCCAGGGGACGAGTGGTTACGAGGCGACGAGGCCCGACGAGCCGATCGCTGTGGCGCCGGTGGCGCTGCCCAGGCTGGTCAGTGAACCGTCCGCGGCGATCGCGAAGGTGGCAACATCGCCGTTGCGAACACGTGCGTAGAGGAAGCCGCCGTCGCTGCTGACGGCAACGTCGGTCGGGCCCGCACCCGTCGTGGCGGCCACCGCGGCCAGCAGCGTCAGGGAGCCGTCGCGGGCGATTCGGTACGACGAGAT
>JAYVOI010000114.1:0-12599 GCA_043758005.1 Ilumatobacteraceae bacterium | reverse complement strand
TCGCCGCCCAGATGGCCGCCGAGAAGGCAGCCCGCGCCGCGATGGAGCATGGCTTGCGTCGCGTCGAAGTGCAGGTGAAAGGCCCCGGCTCGGGCCGCGACACTGCGGTTCGCAGCATCCAACAGACGGGCATCGAGGTCACCTCGATCAAGGACGTCACCCCAGTACCCCACAACGGCTGCCGTCAGCCCAAGCGTCGCAGGACCTGATCCGCCATGGCTCGTTACACCGGCCCGAAAGTGCGCGTCTCGCGCCGTCTCGGCACCAACATCTTCGAAAACGAAAAGGGCCGCAAGGCGCTGGAGCGTCGGCCGTTCCCACCTGGCGCCCACGGCCGCACCCGTCGTCGCAATGCCGGCAGCGAGTACCTCGCCCAGCTGCAGGAGAAGCAAAAGGCCAAGTACATCTACGGTGTGCTCGAGCGTCAGTTCCGCAACACCTATGAAGAGGCCGTTCGCCTGGCCGGCCCGACGGGTGAGAACCTGCTGCGCCTGCTCGAGCAGCGCCTCGACAACGTCGTGTACCGCGCCGGCTGGGCCAGCACCCGCCCGCAGGCTCGGCAGTTCGTCAGCCACGGCCTCATCCACGTCAACGGCAAGCGCGTCAACATCGCCAGCTACCGAGTCCGCAAGGGCGAGGTCATCAGCCTGCCCCCGAAGGCTCGCGAGATGATCGTGATCCAGCACAACCTCGACGTCATCGACCGCAACGTCGTTGGCTGGCTCGAGGTCGGCGACGGTGGCAAGCAGGTCACCGTTCGCGATCTTCCCCAGCGCGACCACATCGACGTCCCTGTGCGCGAGTCGCTCATCGTCGAGCTCTACTCCAAATAATTTTCGAAGCCCACAACGCATCCAAAGGCACATTCATGCTCGTCATTCAGCGCCCCACCGTCGAAGCCATCGGCGACGAAGACAACAATCGGCAGCGCTTCGCTGTCGGCCCGCTGGAGCCCGGCTTCGGCCACACCATCGGAAACTCGCTGCGCCGCACGCTGCTGTCGTCGATCCCCGGCGCAGCCATCACGGCTGTCCGTTTCGATGACGCCCTGCACGAGTTCGACACGATCGCCGGCATCTCCGAAGACGTCACCGACATCATCTTGAACCTCAAGGACATCGTGCTGACCTCGACGAGCGATGACGACATCGTCTTGCGCCTCGACGTGCGCGGCCCCGCCGACATCACCGCCGGCGACATCAAGTGCCCCAGCGAGATCGAGGTCCTCAACAAGGACCTGCACGTCGCCTCGCTCAACACCAAGGGCCGCCTGGCCGTCGACCTCACCGTCGGCCGTGGCCGTGGCTACCTGTCGAGCGATCGTGACTCGCAGAACCGCACCATCGGCGTCGTGCCGATCGACGCGATCTTCTCGCCGGTCCGCCGAGTGATGTTCGAGATCGAGCCGACCCGAGTCGAGCAGAGCACGAACTACGAGCGCCTGGTGCTCGACATCGAGACCGATGGCTCGATCACCCCTCGCGAGGCCCTGGCCTCCGCAGGTGCAACGCTGCGCTCGCTGGTCGATCTCGTGGCCAACCTCAGTGACGAGCCGCAAGGCCTCGAGCTCGGTGAAGTTGCCGCAGTCGCCGCCTCGTCGCCCGACCTCGATCTGCCGATCGAAGACCTCGACCTGTCGGAGCGTCCGCGCAACTGCCTGAAGCGCGCCCAGATCAACACCGTGGGCGAACTGCTGACCAAGACCGAAGACGACCTGCTGAACATCACCAACTTCGGGCAGAAGAGCCTCGACGAGGTCAAGCAGAAGCTCGACGAGCGCGGCTTGACGCTGCGCGGCTGAGTACGAAGAATCGACGGAGAACGACATGCCCGCAACCCCACGCAGAGCCCGCAATTTCGGCGGCAGCTCGCAACACCAGAAGTTGATGATGGCCAACCTCGCTGCGTCGCTGATCGCCGCCGAGGGAATCACCACCACCGAGGCCAAGGCCAAGGCGTTGCGGCCCATCGCCGAAAAGCTGATCACCAAGGCCAAGAAGGCCCAGGATGAGGGGGCCATGCGCGTCCACCGCATCCGCCAGATCCAGGGCTACCTCGGCGACAAGGAAATGACCCACAAGCTGGTCAACGAAGTCGCTCCCCGGTACGAGGACCGCAATGGTGGCTACCTGCGCATCCTCAAGCTCGGGCCGCGCCAGGGCGACAACGCCCCCATGGCGCGCATCGAACTCGTCTGACTCGCTGACCCGCCCGGCAACGCTGGGCGCGATATGGGCCGTAGCGGCCCATATCGGTGCCAGCGGTCGCCGCGTCGGTGATCCCGGAATGCACGTACGGCTGCCCGAATGGCTCGTGCGTGAGCGGCGCCGGTGCGCTTTGGTGATGGACATGGCCACGCTTTCCGCGACGATCACCAACCTTCGAATCGAGGGCCAGGCGCTGGCCTTCACCCTCGCGGTCGACGGCAACGAAGGCGACTATGCGGAGTCGATCATGGTCGTCTACGACGCGGCAGGCAGCGAGCGCGAGCGAACCGACCTCGGCAAGATGGCTGCCGGCCAGTCGTGGGACGCGGTCCTCGATCTGCCAGCCGCAACGTTGGACGATGGTGACTATGGCGCCTGGATCTTCACCACCACCGTGACTGCCGACAATGAGTTCGGTACGGGAGCCGAGCAGGGCGTCAGCTTCCTCGTCGGGCGCAACCACATCTACCCATCGACCGAACACGTCGACAAGCGCACCTTCACCACGCCTCCCACACTTTCTCCGCTGCGCCTCGAGGGCACCTGGATCGTGTTCGACATGACGAGCCTCGAGACCTACGACGTCGAGGTGTACCACGAGTTTTCGATCGGGATTCAGGAGTCCGGCGATCTCCAGACGTTCCATGGCGAGGAACTGCTGCGGGCCGGCGCGACGCAACAGGGCCACTACCTGCTGCCCGACAACCTCGCCGACGGTCGGTACATGGCGGTCGTGACGATCCAGAACGAAGGAAGTGAATACGTCGGGCCGCCGGCCGTCGCCAACCTGCAAGTCGACGGCACTGTGATCACCGTCCTCCCGTCGTCGTGACTGGCACCATGCGTAGGGTGGTGGGGTGAGCAAGCACCAGATCTCGATCACCTATTGCGTTCCTTGAGACTATTCCGAGCGCGCCGTGAGCGCCGCCCACGACCTCCTGCGGGACTACCAGCACGTCATCGACGAGCTTCGCCTGATCACCGGTTCGAAGGGGATCTTCGACGTGATCGTTGACGGTGAGACCTTGTACTCGAAGCACGGCACCGGTCGGCATGCCCGCCCCAGCGAGGTGCTCGAGCTGTTCCGCACCCGGTATGCATAGGGCGTCGAGGTCTACGAGCACTGACCGCGAAATCGCGTCCGCGCCGTTTCGAGGCAGTTGGGAACAACGTCTAGTGTGCGCGCCGTGCGCTTTCGCCTGATACCCCGCGACAACGGGTTCTATCCGCTCTTCGAACAGCAGGCCGCCACCGCAGTCGACACCGCGATTCAACTCGAGAACTGATGGCGTCGCTGCCGATCGTGTCGGACCGCGTCGACACGATCGTCGCTGCCGAGCGCGCCGGTGACGAAGTGATGCGCTTGGTGCGCAGCAGGTTGGAGACATCGATCGTCACTCCGTTCGATCGGGAGGACATCCAGTCGTTGGCCAACTCGCTCGACGACCATGTTCGGCGGCTGGCGTATCGTTCGCACGATGGGCAACAAGCTGACTCGCTTGCATCCGATGGGCGGCGTCTGCGCCGAGAGCGCAGCAGCGGCCACGCTCTTCTTTGCGTCGGACAAGGGCATTCCGGTCATCACGACGCACACCATCACCGGTGCCATCGTGGGTGTCGGCTCGGCAAACCGCATGTCGGCCGTCAACTGGAACGTGGCCAGCCGAGTGGTCTGGGCGTGGGTGTTCACCATCCCCGGCGCGGCGATCGTGGCGATGTTGTCGTACTGGCTCGTGGCGGTGTTGCACTGATGGATCGTCGTGCAGTGTTCTTCTTGTGCAGCGCGGTGGTGTGTGCCTTGCTGTCGACCGTGACACCGTCGGAGTTGCAATGGGTCGGCAACGTCATGGCGCTCGCCTACGCGGTGTTGGCCGGTGCGTCGTGGCTGGACCATTCGTCTCGTCGTCGAAGCAGCCGTTGAGCCCCATGCTCAAGCGAGCTCGAATGACCGTGGCGTACGACGGCACGCTCTTCCACGGTTTCGCCGAGAACGACGGGGTGCGCACCGTGGTGGGCGAGCTACGCGAGGCCGTGGAGAAGGTCGTTCGCCGACCCGTCGACCTCGTCGGCGCCGGCCGCACCGACGCCGGTGTGCACGGGTGGGGCCAGGTCATCAGTTGCGACCTTCCCGATGACACCGATCTGCAGGTGCTGGTGCGGCGCGTGAACCGGATGTGCAGCCCGGCGGTGGTTGCCCGTGATGCGGTGTGGGCCGACTCGCCCGACTTCAGCGCCCGTTTCACCGCCAAGTGGCGGCACTACCGGTACGACATCTGGAACTCCCCGCAGCCCAACGCGTTCCTCGCGGCGACGTCGTGGCACGTGGTGCCGCCACTGTCGCTGCCGACGCTGCATTTGACGTGTGATCCCCTGATCGGCGAGCACGACTTCTCGTCGTTCTGCCGGCGCCCGAGGTCGGTGCCCGGTCAGCCCGAACCGTCGATGAAGCGCAAGGTGATGCTGGCCCTGTGGTCGGAGGTGCCAACCGACTACGGCCCGGGGTTGTTGCGGTTCGAGATCCGGGCCAACGCCTTCTGCCACCAGATGGTCCGCGCGATCGTCGGCACGATGGTCGACGCCGGTGCAGGCCGGCTGCATGCGGGCGACATCCGTGGGATCTTGCTGGCCAAGGATCGCCAGGGCACAGGTCAGGTCGCCCCGGCACACGGTTTGTGCCTGTGGGAAGTTGGCTACTAGTGCACTGCTGGGAACAATGCCGCCAGCACGCTCGTTGACAGCGGAACGCACTTGCCGGGAGGGCCGATGTCGTCACAACGAATCTTGATCATCTCGACCCCGGTCGGCGCGTTGGGCAGCGGCGAGGGTGGAGGTGTCGAACTGACGCTGCACAGCCTGGTGCTCGGTCTGACCGGGCGCGGTCACCAGGTCGAGGTCCTGGCTCCGGCCGGCTCGCTGCACGTGGGAGCCGTGGTCCACCAGATCCCAGGGGCGTTGCAGCCGTCTGCGCACACTGCCGATCGCGACACGCTCGTCAGCGTTCCGGCAGACGGCGTGCTGGCGGCGATGTGCGAATGGGCACGCATGCACCAAGACGAGTTCGATGTGATCGTGAACCTGGCCTACGACTGGCTGCCGTTCTACTTGACCCCATTCTTCGCCACGACGCCGCTGGCCCACCTGGTCAGCATGGCGACGCTGAGCGACGTGATGGATGATGCAATCCTTCGAGCGGCAACGCTGCGTCCGCAAAACGTCGCGATGCACAGTCAGGCACAGGCGGCCACATTCCCGGCGCTGTCGGGGCTGGTCCCGGTGATCGGCAGCGGCATCGCCGTCGAGCGGTATGACATGCACGTGATCGCCGACGAACCGCGCTATCTCGGTTTCATCGGCCGGATCTCGCCGGAGAAGGGCCTCGACGATGTCGTTGCCGTGGCCGAAGCGACCGGCCTGCCACTGAAGGTCTGGGGTCTGATGCAGGATCCGTCGGTGTGGGATGCGGCCATTGCCGGGCATCCGGGCGCCACGGTGTCGTACGAGGGCTTCTTGCCGACGGACGAACTGCAGGCGGCGATCGGCGGCTGCGCCGCCATCGTGATGGCGCCGAAGTGGGTCGAGGCGTTCGGGAACGTGGCCATCGAGGCCATGGCCACCGGTGTGCCGGTGATCGCGTACCGTCGTGGCGGGCCGGCCGAGATCATCGTCGACGGCGAGACCGGCTTCCTCGTCGAGCCCGACGACGTGCACGGCTTGATCGCCGCCGTCGGGCGAATCGACGAGCTCGATCGGGTCGAATGCCGACAGCGTGTGGAGGAGGAGTATTCGATCCCCGCGCTCGCCATGCGGGTCGAGCGATGGCTGGATGCCGTGATCGAGTGCCACCGCACGTCGTGGTACTCCAATCCGGCCTGAATTCACGCCGAGTCGTTTGCCGGTTTCGGCCAGAAGCCCGTATCATTTCACGGTTCCCTGGCGACGTACCGCCGGGCGGCGACACCTAGTTCTCAAAGGTCTGAAATGCCTACTTACAGCCCGAAAGCAAGCGAGATCACCCGCGCCTGGCACGTCATCGACGCCGATGGTCTGGTCCTCGGTCGCATGTGCACCGAGGCTGCTCGTGTGCTGCGCGGCAAGCACAAGCCGATCTTCGCACCGCACATCGACACCGGCGACCACGTCGTCATCATCAACGCCAGCAAGATCGTGCTGACCAAAGACAAGGCCGCCAACAAGGGCGTCTACAACTACAGCGGCTATCCCGGCGGCATGAAGACCGAATCGTACGAGAAGCTGCTCGGCCGCAAGCCGGAAGAGGCCATCCGTCGCAGCATCCAGGGCATGTTGCCGAAGGGCCCGCTCGGCCGTCAGATGATCAAGAAGCTCAAGGTCTACGGCGGCCCCGAGCACCCGCACGCAGCTCAGCTCCCCGTCGTCCTCGAACTCGCCGCGGCCAAGGCCCGTTGAGCGCGAAAGGAACCAGTTCCATGGCAACCAAACCGCTCACCCAGACCACCGGTCGCCGCAAGGAAGCCGTCGCTCGCGCTCGGCTCCGCCCGGGCACCGGCACTCACACGATCAACGGCAAGGCCTTCGACGCCTACTTCACGACAGCGATGCAGCGCATGACGGTCACCGAGGCGCTGCGCGTCACCGAGACCGAGACGACCTACGACATCGATGCGACCATGCATGGTGGCGGCATCAGCGGCCAGGCCGGCGCATTGCGCATGGCGATCGCCCGCTCGCTCGTCGAGCTCGACCCCGAGGCCCGAGCTTCGTTGAAGAAGGCCGGCCTGCTCACCCGCGACCCGCGTCGCAAGGAGAGCAAGAAGTACGGCCTCAAGAAGGCCCGCAAGGCTCCGCAGTACACCAAGCGCTGATCGAAGCTCGGCCGTGGGCCAGCTTCGATTTGGAACAGATGGGGTACGCGGCCGGGCGTTGACCGAACTGACCACCGACTACGTCGGCAGTCTCGGCCGCGCCTCGGCCGAGGTGATGGGTCGTGGTGAATGGCTGGTCGGGCGCGACACTCGCGAGTCGGGCCTGGCGCTCGAGCAGGCGTTGGTCGACGGCCTGCGCGCCGCCGGCGCCGAGCCGCTTCGGGTCGGCGTGCTGCCCACACCGGCACTGGCGTTCCTGTCGGGCCGCGACGGCGCTCCGGCGGCGATGTTGACGGCGTCCCACAACCCGTTCCGTGACAACGGGGTGAAGATCTTCGCCGCTGGTGGGTTGAAGCTGACGGGTGACATCGAGCAGGCGATCGAGGCTGCGCTTCGCCCGACCACCCAGCCGCCGAACCCGCCCGCCGATCATGCTGAATCGCAGCCGGCGCCGACTGCGTCGCGGGCTGCGGCCGACTACTGCGACTACCTCGTGACGACCAACCCCTACGATTCGCTGCAGGGTCTGCGAATCGTGCTCGATTGTGCCAACGGGTCGATGTACGAGGTCGCGCCGCAGGTGATCCGCCGCCTGGGCGCGGATGTGATCGTGATCAACGCCGAGCCGAACGGCCGCAACATCAACGATCGCTGCGGTGCGACGCACCCGGCCCCGCTGTCCGCGGCAGTGGGTGCTCACGGCGCCGATCTCGGGCTGGCCTTCGACGGTGACGGCGACCGGGTGATCGCCGTCGACCACCTCGGCAACGTCATCGACGGCGACCGGATGATCGCCCTCGCCGCACTGCAACTGCGCGACGAAGGTCAACTCACCAACAACAGCGTGGTGGTGACCGTGATGAGCAACCTCGGCTTCCACAAGGCGATGGAAGGTGCCGGCATCGAAGTGATCACGACGGCGGTCGGCGACCGATCGGTGCTCGAGGCACTCGACGCCGGCAACTATGCGATCGGTGGCGAGCAGAGTGGCCACATCATCTACCGGCACCTGGCGACGACCGGCGATGGGCTGCTTGCAGGTGTGCGGTTGGCAGCGTACGTACGCACCACGGGTCGAACGCTCGCGGATCTGGCCGGCGGAGTGATGACCTCGTATCCGCAGGTGCTGGTCAACGTCAAGGTCGCCCACAGGCACCCGCACGTCGATCTCGAACTGGCCGATGAGATCGCCCTGGCCGAGGCGTCCCTGCATGGTGAGGGACGCATCCTCGTGCGCCCGAGCGGCACCGAACCACTGATCCGAGTGATGGTCGAGGCAGCAACCCTGTCGTTGGCCCAACGCACCGCCGAGGACCTGGCCGAGGTGGTGCTGGCCCGTTTCGGCCAACTCGACCCGGCCTGAGTCCGATCCTTGCTTCCCGGGTCGTCGATCGAGCCAGCTAGCCGCGGCGAATGGGCGCCTCACCGACCACCAACGGGATCCAACCGACACACAGGTCGGCCCTTCTTTTCGCCTTTGCCTGAGCTTTGTCGCTCGGAGGTCGCTGAGCGACCTGGGAGCGACGAGGTTCGAGTGAGTAGCGCAATCCGGCCTGATCGCCGGGGCCGCACCGATCTGACCCGACCGAACTGGCACCATGTTGCTCGGTAGCCTGGAACCTCATGTGCGGCATCATCGGTATCGTCAGCAGGCCTTCCCAGCGACCGGTGCCCGAACCGCCGGAACTGTTGGCTCACCTCGATCGGGCGGTGGCTACCGAGCTCCTCACCGACGCGGCCGCGGCAGTGCGGCGATGCGACGATCTGTTGAAGGGTGTGCCGGGCGCGACGGCGTTGATCGGCCGGTACGAGCTTGCTGCGGCCATCACCTCGCGCCTCGATCAACTCGAAGCACGTGTGGAAGAGACCGAAGCCGCAATCGAGTCCGATGAGACCTTGGAACCCGAGGAGCAGGAACGGATCGCCACCGAGTTGATCGAGTTGCGCGATGCGACGTGGGCCGTTCGTCACGATCGTCTGCGCACGGCTCGCGAGGTCGAGGCGTTGGTCGGGCGAGACAGCAGCGCCGCCGCCGTGGCCGGCTATCTCGCCGTGCAACAGTCGTTG
The DNA here is from genome assembly GCA_043758005.1 of Ilumatobacteraceae bacterium. Lineage (GTDB taxonomy): Bacteria > Actinomycetota > Acidimicrobiia > Acidimicrobiales > Ilumatobacteraceae > JAENVT01. The sequence goes on along the minus strand of JAYVOI010000114.1, from coordinate 3,484 downwards.
TCGGCGCTCGATCGTCTCGAAGTGCGAGGCCGCGATTCGGCCGGCCTCCACCTGTTCGTCTGGAACCACGGCTTGTCGATGTCGGATGCGACCGTGCAGCGGATGCTCAGCGAGCGCCAGACCGACCCCCTCTTCCAGAACGGCTCGGTTCGGGTGGCAGGCCAGTGCTTCGGGTTCGTGTACAAGGCTGCCGCGGAGATCGGCGAACTCGGTGACAACACCCAGGCGTTGCGTGCCGCGATCAGCGCCGATGGGTTGCTGCGCCTGGCCCTGTCGCAGCCCGATGCCAGGCTCACGGTGCTCGGACACACGCGCTGGGCCAGCGTCGGCATCATCAGCGAAGCCAATTGCCACCCGCTGAACAGCGAGGAGCTCGAGCAGACCGGCGGCGCCCCGTACATGGTGGCCGTGCTGAACGGCGACGTCGACAACCATGCCGACATCAAGGTTCGCCACGGTCTGCGCATTGCCGGACCGATCACCACCGACGCCAAGGTCATCCCCGCGGTGATGGCCCGGCACGTCGCCAACGGCGTCGTCGATTTCGGCGAGGCCTTCCGTCGCACCGTTGCCGAGTTCGAGGGCAGCGTGGCGATCGGGGCGGCGGCCGCCGACCATCCCAACCATCTGTACCTGGCGCTGCGTGGCAGCGGGCAGGCGCTGTATGTCGGGTTGGGCGACGATTGCTACATCGTCGCCAGCGAGCCATACGGCGTCGTCGAGGAGACCGCCCGGTTCGTACGCATGGACGGCGAGACACCGTCGCCGTCGGGCAGCCGCGGGCAGGTGTTCGTGCTCGACGGTGCTCGCGCCGGTGATCTCGACGGCGTGCACCGGATCGCCTACGACGGCGCAGTGATGCCGTTGGTCGACGGCGATGTCGTGACTGCACAGGTCACCACCCGCGACATCGACCGCGGTGATGCGCCGCACTATCTGCTGAAGGAGATCAGCGAGGCACCGGCCAGCTTCCGCAAGACCGTGCGGGGCAAGATCATCGAGGTCGACGGGTTGCGCCGTGCATCCGTCGGCGCACGTGCCCTGCCGGCCGATATCCGCGCCCGCCTCGCCGACGGCAGCATCAGCAAGGTCAAGGTCATCGGCCAAGGGACGGCCGCGGTGGCCGGACAGAGCATGGCGGCGGTGCTCGAAGCGCTGTCGGACGGCCAGCTCGACATCGACCCGATCACGGCGACGGAGTTGAGTGGGTTCGGGATGCGCCTCGACATGAGTGACACCCTGGTCGTTGCCGTGAGCCAGAGCGGCACGACCACCGACACCAACCGGACCGTCGATCTGGTACGTGGTCGTGGCGCCGCCGTGCTGGGGATCGTCAACCGGCGCAACAGTGACCTCACCGACAAGGCCGACGGGGTGATGTACACCAGCGATGGCCGCGATGTCGAGATGAGCGTTGCGTCGACGAAGGCGTTCTACGCCCAGGTCGCCGCAGGGGTGTTGCTGGCATGCGCCATCACCGAGTCGGCCAACGTCGGCTCTGCGCAGCGTCGGCATGATCTGCTCACGTCGCTCCGGCAGATGCCCGAAGCCTTGCTGGACGTGCTATCGCGACGTGACGTGATCGCCGACGCCGCCCGCCGGTTCGCACCGCCGAAGCGGTACTGGGCGATCGTGGGCAGCGGCCCCAACACCGTCGCCGCCGAAGAGGTTCGCATCAAGCTCAGCGAGCTCTGCTACAAGTCCATCGCCTGCGATGTGACCGAGGACAAGAAGCACATCGATCTGTCGAGCGAGCCGTTGATCCTGGTCTGCGCCGCCGGACTCGTTGGCGGAACCGCCGATGATGTCGCCAAGGAAGTGGCGATCTACAAAGCCCACAAGGCCACGCCGATCGTGGTGGCGACCGAGGGCGACGAACGGTTTGCCGCTGCAGCGGCGGTCCTCACCGTCCCCAAGGTCGATTCGGCTCTGGCTTTCGTGCTGTCGGCGATGGTCGGCCACCTGTTCGGATACGAGGCCGCGCTGGCGATCGATGCATCGGCGCGTCCACTTCGCGAGGCGCGCGAAGTGATCGAGCAAGCGCTGATCGATTCCGACAACGGCGACGACGTGTTGCGGACGGTGTGCGGCGGAATCGGCCAGTACGCCGAGCGCTTTGGCGAGGGGCTGCGATCCGGCCTGTACGACGGCCACCTCGAAGCGTCGACGGCCGTGCGGTTGTCGGCGATGTTGGCCGACATGCGCGACGATCTCCCGCTCGAGGCGTATCAGCGGGCCACTGGCAAGGTGGCGACGCCTGGCGTGATGATCGACGATCTCACCGCTTCGCTGACCCGGGCGATCGAAGAACTGACCCGGCCGGTCGATGCCATCAAGCATCAGGCCAAGACGGTCACGGTCGGGATCAGTCGCAGCGACGAAGGCGTGCTGGATCGGGCGCTGGTGCAAGCGACGCTGGGCGCCGGTGCCGGTCGCGACGCGCTCAGCTACCACACGCTGAAAGTGCTGGCCGACCTCGATCCTGCCGTGCAGGCGGTCGTGGGATTCACTCGCTACCGCATCGACGGCACTCCAACGGTCGATGGCCAGATCTCCATCGTCGATCGAGGTGGGCTGTCGAGCGAGGTCACCAGTCGGGTCGAGCGCAACCCGCAACTGCTGGGCACCAAGCGACGAGTCGCGGTCGAGCGGCAGGTGCTTGTCGCGCGCGGTCGCGGTGACAATCGAACGGTCATCTTCGTGCCGGAGGTCAAGTCCGGAGTGTGCATCGGCATCACCTTGTTGCACGTGCAGTTCCACGATCGACTGCCGGCGTCGGTCATGCGCGGGGTGTTGCAGGGGTACGACGATCGCTACGACCGGTTGGTCGACTGGGTGTCGGAGACCGAGGGCGTGTTCCGTGACGATCTGCTCAGTGAGCTTGCTGTCGCGGATCTCCTGATCGCGCCGATCTCCGATGCCGCCGACCAGTGGCGTACATGATCCTCGGGATCGGCGTGGACGCGGTCGACATCGAACGGTTCCGCCGATCGCTGGAACGAACGCCGTCGATGCAACGCCGGCTGTTCACCGACGACGAGCTTGCCTACGTTGCTCCCAAGCTCGACCCGGTGCCGTCGCTCGCGGCGCGCTTCGCCTCGCGAGAGGCAGTGATGAAAGCGATGGGGCTCGGTCTCGGTGCGTTCGGCTTTCACGACGTGTGGGTCGACCGGCGCGACAGCGGCGAGCCGCATCTCAACGTCACCGGCCGCGCCGCCGAACTGGCGAGCGAGCGGGGCATCGCCACGTGGCACCTGTCGATCACCCACACCGACCAGGTGGCGATCGCCTACGTCGTCGCCTCGTGACGACGTAGCCTCGTCGGCATGTTGCCGATCGTCACCCCGGAGGAAATGGCTGCGATCGACGCGGCGTCTCGCCTGCCGGCGGAGGTGCTGATCGAGCGGGCGGGTGGCGCTGTGGCGTGGGCTGCGCTGCGGATGCTCGGCGGCGCGTACGGCCGCACCGTCAACGTGCTGTGCGG
>JAYVOI010000113.1:0-5460 GCA_043758005.1 Ilumatobacteraceae bacterium | reverse complement strand
CCGTCGGTACCAACCTCGTGAACTACGTGCCGGTGATCGGGAACCTGTTGAGCGGCCTGCTGATCGGCGGCGAACAGATCGGCCAAGCCACGCTGGTGCGCTTCTACGCCCTGCACGTGGCTGTGCTGCCCGGGGCGCTCGGTCTGTTGTTGATGGTGCACATCTGGAGGGTCCGCAAGGACGGCTTCGCGGTGAAGCGCGGCGGTATCGGTGCGTTCTCGGAGGGCGCGTCGGAGGTCGCGATGGATCCGCCCGCTCCAGCCGAGACCGCGGTTGTCGCTGAAGACGGCCGCCGGGTGCGACTGCTGGGCGTCGTCGATCGCGAGTCGGTCACGGCCGAGGAGCGCCTCACCGACGACACCGTGTTCACCTGGCCGCACATGCTCGTCAGACACGTCGTGGTCGGGCTCGGTGTAGCAGCGACCGTGCTGGCCCTCGGCGTGCTCTTCGCTGCGCCACTGAAAGACATCGCCAACCCGAACCTCACCCCCGAGCCCGCCAAGGCTCCGTGGTACTTCGTCGGGTTGCAGGAGTTGCTGAACCACTTCGATCCGCTCGTCGCCGGCATCCTCGTCCCCACCGGCGTGCTCGCCGTGCTGGCGGTGCTGCCGTACATCGACCGGAACCCGGCGACGGAGGCCCGCAATCGCAAGCTGGCCATCAGCGCCTTCGTGATCATCCTGGTGCTGGCTGTGGTGCTGACGATCGTCGGCCTGGCGTTCCGCGGCCCCGGCTGGAAGTTCGTCCCACCGTGGGATCACAACTACATCGAGATGTGAGGAGCGACGATGGCCCTGTCACGACGAAACCTGTTGCGCAACGGTTGGAAGGCCTGCACCGGCCTGCTGGCCTCCGCCGCGGCGTGGACCACCTGGGAGCTGCTGCGTCCGCTCACCACGAACGCGGCCGGCGGCAAGATCAAGGTCGGCGCGGCAGCCGACTTCGCGGCCGGCACCGCGACCTATGTGCGCGAGGGCCGATTCTGGTTGGCCAATGCCGACGGTCACCTGTTCGCCCTGTCGCAGAAGTGTCCGCATCTCGGGTGCCGCGTGCCGTACTGTGAGAGCTCCGGACGCTTCGAGTGCCCGTGCCACGGCTCGACGTTCGACATCGGCGGTGAGTGGATCGAGGGTCCCTCGCCACGAGGCATGGATCGCTACCCGGTGAGCGTCGACGGCGACACCCTGGTGGTCGACACCGATAAGAAGATCACCGGGCCGGATCACGGGGCCAAGACGTTCTTCTCACCTGCCAAAGGCCCGTCCTGCAGAGAGGGGTCGTAGTCGTGCCGAAGCCACAGCGTCGCGATCCGGAGCACTTCGAGCCTGCCTGGCTCGAACGCAGCCTGGATCGCTACTACACCGCCGGACTGGTGTTCATGTTCGTGCTGGTCGTCGCGTTCCCGCTCTACCGCCTGCGTGAACCGAGCCTGCGATCGCAGGCCAAGATCGAGCAGGCATCGGAATACCAGCGCATCGGCGACGCCCTCTTCAACCAGGGCTGCTCGTCGTGCCACGGCAAGAACGCCACCGGTGGTACCGCACCGACGTTGAACTCGAAGCAGTTCTTGTCGGAGACCACCGACTCCCAGGCGGCCCTGATCATCACCGGTGGCGTACCGGGCAGTTCGATGGCAGCGTGGAGCCAAGACTTCGGCGGACCGCTGACGCTCGAACAGATCCGCCAACTGGTCACGTTCCTGCGATCGTTGGAACCAAATGCGCCGAGCATCCCCGATTGGCGAACGGGCGCGAAGGCGTCGCCCTGAACCCGTACGGTACGGCGAGTGCATCCGAACAGCTTCACGACTGCCGAGAGCATCGCTGATGCGCTGGTTGCTTCCGGGTTCGAGCGCGGGGCGCTGCTCGCGCTGACAATCGCGCCAGGCGTCGGCGTTGCAGTGGCGACGCCCGCCGGATGGTCGGCCTCGACCTCCTGGCAGAACGCCGTCGAGGCGATGCGGCTGGTCGAGGTCGCCCTGCGCCCGCGCTGGGTGATGTGGGGGAGTGACACCCCGCGCATTCTCGTCGCTGGCGGCCTGCGTGTCGCCAAGAGTTGGGACATCGCCGCCGTGCAACGCCTGCTCACCGGCGGTTCGCGCACGGACCCGGCGAGAGCCTGGGCGCAGTTGCACGACCTGTCGCTCGACGCGCTGCCGGTCGTGGCGGCCATCGATCTGTTCACGCAACCCGACGACGGCGAACCGGATGAGGCGGTCCGTGCGGACGGGTACCTCGAGCCGAAGTGGATGACGGCGGACTTCGATTGGTCGCTGGACCGTCTGGAGGCATGGGCATGCCTGGCGACTGCCGCTGCAGGGTTGCAGGACGACCGTTTGGCGGCGCTGGGTGATCGCCCGCAGGCGCCGTCCATCGCCCGATCCGAATCTGCGGCCGAGCTGCTGTGTGCCGAACTGTCGGCAGATGGGCTGCCGGTGGATCGCTACGTGGCGGAAGAGATCATCGCCTCGTTCGTCGGGCCCCGCCCGCGCACCGAAGCCGAGGTCGTCGAGCTGCGCGGGGCACGCGACGCCGAGGTGTTGCGTCATGGCTCGAGCCCGAGGACCGATCTCCGCAACCCTGCCCAAGTGAAGGCCCTACTGCGCAGCATCGGTGTGGAGCTTCCTGACACGCGTGCGTGGCGGCTGGAGGCGATCCGGGATTCGCACCCGCTGATCGACTCGCTGCTCGAGTGGCGCAAGGCCGAGCGGATGTCGACGACCTTCGGCTACGCATGGCTCGACGAGCATCTCGGACCTGATGGTCGCTTGCGTGGCGAGTGGTCGGGTTGCGACGGCGCGGCGGGACGGATGACCGCGTCGGCAGGTCTGCACAACATGCCGGCCGTGTTGCGCTCCGCTGTCGTCGCCGAGCCGGGGCACGCGTTCGTTCGTGCCGACCTCGGCCAGATCGAGCCGCGCATCTTGGCCGCAGTCTCGGGTGATCGAGCCCTTGCGGCGGCGACTGCGCAGGACGACATGTACCTGCCTGTGGCCGAGCAGCTCGGCGTCGACCGGGCAACCGCGAAGGTTGCCGTGCTGGGCGCGATGTATGGGCAGACGACCGGTCACGGTGCGGTGGCTCTGCGCGGTCTCGAATCGGCGTATCCCGTTGCGATGCGGTACCTGGCGGACGCCGACGTTGCCGGCCAGGTCGGCCGGGACATTCGCACCTATGGCGGTCGGTTGGTGCGCATGGGATCAGGGACGGACACCGAGTCCAGCGATCGCGACAACCGCAGCAGGGCAGCGGCGCAGGGGCGGTACGGTCGCAACGCGATGGTGCAGGGTGCGGCCGCCGAGTTCTTCAAGGTGTGGTCGGTGATAGCGCGATCGCGGTTGTCGAGGTTCGGCGCGAGCATCGTGTTGTGCCTGCACGACGAGCTCTTGGTGCATGCGCCCGTCGACCACGCCGACGAAGCCGCCGAGCTGATCGTCGATTGCCTCGACGATGCCGCCATCCACTGGGCACCCGACGACGCTGTCAGGTTCGTGGCCGATGTCGCCGTGATCCAGCGTTGGTCCGATGCCAAGGCATGAGCGCCTATCGTGCGGGAGACCACGAGAAGGACGACGATGTCGACGAATGAGCCTCCCGAATCCGCGACGCCGCTGATCGCCCATCTTGCCGGTGAGCACACCAGCATGCTCTTCGTGAGCACCGGCGGGATGCCAGCGTTGGTGCACTGGGGAGCGCCACTGGGCGAGGCCGATGCTCGACTGCTGGGAGCACTCGAGCGGCCGGTTCCGAAAGGCGGGCTCGATGTCGACCCGCCGCTCGGCTTGATCGCCGAGTCCAGTGTGGGATGGTTCGGCGCCCCCGGCATCGAAGGTCATCGAGACGGTGGGCGTGACTTCGCACCGCAGTTCCAGATGAGCTCCAGCGATGTCGGCGATCGGGCGGTCGTGTTCGTGCTTTGTGATCCCTCGGCCGAGCTGTCGGTGACGATCGAGGTCGTTCTGCATGCGAGCGGTGTCACCACGTTTGCGACCTCGATCACCAACGACGGTGACTCCGCCTACGCGTTGGATGCGTGCCGAGTGAGCCTTCCGGTGCCTGCACAGGCGCAGGAGCTGCTGACGGTCGGTGGGCGATGGACCAACGAGTTCGGGCAGACACGAACCCCGTGGGCCGGGAACTGCGTGACGGTCGAGAACCGACGCGGCAAGACCTCGCACGAGCGACTGGGCGCCGTCTTCGCCGGCACGACGGCGTTTGCCGAGCACCGAGGCGAAGTCTGGGGGTGCCACATCGGATGGAGTGGCAACTTCGAGATCATCTGCGATGCGGTCGCCGATGCCCGCCATTCGCTGCAACTCGGTGAGCTGCTCGCATCCGGCGAGATCACGCTTGCGCCGGGACAGCGCTACGACGCCCCGGTCGTGTACGCGGCCTACTCACCGGCCGGGCTGAATGCCGTGTCGAACTCGTTCCACGCATACATGCGCAGCCGGCCGCAGCACCCGTCGACGCCGCGACCCGTACTGCTCAACATCTGGGAGGCCGTGTACTTCAACCACGACCTCGACACGTTGCGCGGGCTCGCGGACATCGCCGCGTCGTGTGGGGTCGAGCGCTACGTCGTGGACGACGGTTGGTTTCACTCGCGCCGCAACGATCGTGCCGGCCTCGGTGACTGGTGGGTCGACAGGACCGTGTGGACAGAGGGTCTGACGCCGTTGATCGATCACGTTCGCGGTCTCGGCATGCAGTTCGGCATCTGGGTCGAGCCCGAGATGGTCAACCCGGACTCCGATCTGTATCGCGCTCACCCCGAGTGGACACTGGTCGACGACCGGTATCCGACGGTGTTCGGTCGGAACCAACTGGTGCTCGACCTCGGTCGCGATGAGGTCGTGGAGTACCTCTTCGCTCATCTCGACGCATTGCTGCGCGACCACGACGTCGCCTACGTCAAGTGGGACATGAACCGGGATCTTGTTGCTGCCACCTCGCACGGGCGGGCTGGTGTGCATCGACAGACGCTCGGTGTCTACGGCTTGTTCGATCGCTTGCGCGCAGCTCATCCGGCGGTCGAGTTCGAGACGTGCGCGTCCGGTGGCGGGCGAGTCGACTTCGGGATCTTCGAGCGCACCGATCGCGCCTGGACGAGTGACTCGATCGATGCCCTCGACCGACAGCAGATCCAGCGCGGGTTCTCGTTGCTGTTCCCACCGGAGCTGATGGGTACTCACATCGGATCGCCGCGGGCGCACACGACCGGTCGCTCGCACGGGCTGGGTTTCCGAGCCGTGGCGGCGCTGTTCGGTTCGCTCGGGATCGAGTGGAACCTGTTGACCGCATCCGACGACGATCGCGCCGACCTCGCCGAGATCGTCGCGCTGCACAAGCGCCTGCGACCCCTGCTGCACCACGGCGACGTCGTGCGAATCGACCACCCGGATCCGACCGTGTTGGTCCACGGTGTTGTCGCTGTGGATCGGTCGCAGGCTGTCTTCGC
>JAYVOI010000112.1:0-5466 GCA_043758005.1 Ilumatobacteraceae bacterium | reverse complement strand
ATGTCGAACAGCCTCACCCGCCTGCGAACGCGGTTCTGGGGCCGAGACGACTCGTTCTCGGTCGCCCGTGAACTGATCGGAAAGGACCTCGACGCGTCCGCCGCCCTCGATGCGGAACTGGTCACGTTTGGGTTCGACGATCTCGATTGGGACGACGAGGTTCGACTGATGCTCGAGGAACGCAACAGCTTCTCGCCCGATGCGCTCTCCGGTATGGAGGCCAACTTCCGCTTCGTCGGCCCGGAGACCATCGAGACCAAGATCTTTGCTCGCCTCTCAGCGTGGCAGAACTGGATCTTCCAGCGACCGAACGCCGTGGGTTCGGAGGGTGCCTTGCGCCGCTTCGGCAGTGGTTCTCGACCGACGTACGATCGAACAAGGGTGTGATGGCATGACCGAGAAGATGAGCACCGTCGACATCGATGCCAAGATCCCCAACAACGTCGACCTCGCCGGCGACCTGCGCCTGCAACGGGCGCTCGAGTCGTGGCAGCCGAAGTTCATCGAGTGGTGGAAGCAACTCGGTCCAGTGGCGTACAACGACAGGCCGGTCTACCTGCGGACGGCCGTGTCGGTGGGCCAGGAGGGTTGGTCCAACTTCGAGCACGTGACCATGCCCGAGTACCGGTGGGGCATCTTCCTCGCCGAGCCAGAGCCTGACCGCCGCATCGCCTTCGGCGACCACATCGGCCAACCGGTGTGGCAGGAGGTGCCGGGGGAGTACCGAGCCGATCTGCGACGACTGCTCGTCGTGCAGGGCGATACAGAACCAGCGTCGGTCGAGCAGCAGCGCAAGCTGTGCCTGACGGCTCCGAGCCTGTACGACCTGCGCAACCTGTTCCAGGTCAACGTCGAAGAGGGTCGCCACCTGTGGGCCATGGTGTACCTCCTGCACCGCTACTTCGGGCGCGATGGCCGTGATGAAGCAGACGAGATGCTCGAACGACATTCGGGCGACGCCGACAAGCCGAGGATCCTCGGTGCGTTCAACGAGCCGACGCCGGATTGGCTGTCGTTCTTCATGTTCACGTACTTCACGGATCGCGACGGCAAGTTCCAACTGGCATCGTTGCGCGAGTCCGCCTTCGATCCGTTGTCGCGCACATGCGATTTCATGCTGAAGGAGGAGGCGCACCACATGTTCGTCGGCGCCACCGGTGTCGGTCGGGTCGTCGAACGCACGGTGCAGTTGATGAAGCAGCACGACACCGACGACGTCCGCCCGTACGGCGGCATCGACGTCGCCACGCTGCAGCGGTACCTCAACTTCCATTTCGCGGTCTCGCTCGACCTTTTCGGTGCGGAGACATCGACGAACGCAGCCAACTACTTCGGCGCCGGGCTGAAGGGTCGCTTCCAGGAGGAGCGGCGCGGTGACGATCATCGGTTGCATGGCGTGACGCGCCTGGTACCACTGGCGACCAACGATTCGGTCAGCACACGCGAGGCGAGTTCGCTGTCGGCGCTGAACGAAACCTTGCGCGACGACTACGTCACTGATTGCCAGAAGGGTGTCGACCGGTGGAACCGGGCGCTCGCCGAGGTCGGTGCGTCGCTCGAGTTGCCGCACGTCGGCTTCAATCGTGCGGTCGGTACGTTCGCCAAGCGTCGAATCAGTCCGAAGGGCGCCATCCTCACCGACGCCGAGTGGGAATCCTCAGTGGCGTCGTGGCTGCCGACCGCCGATGATCGTGAGTTCGTCGAGTCGCTGATGGTGGCCGTGCGCGAACCGGGGCAGGTGGCTGGGTGGCTGGCTCCGCCGTCGACCGGGATCCACGCCAAACCGGTCGACTTCGAGTACGTGAGGATCTGAGCCAACGTCGCCGATTCTGCAGTATCTCGGTCAGGTGCTGTGGGTCTGGTGGGGGGAGGCAACCATGATCACACAACCCGACCATGTCAGTGCGCAGCGCGTCGTCGATGGCAAGGAGGTGCGCGCAGCAGCAGTGAACGAGCATCAAGCCAAGGCCGCTGCCGGCATCACGCTGGCGCTCGGCGCGGTCGCGTTCGTGTACGCCAACTTCGACAAGCTGTTCTGGCCGATCCTCACCGTCAGCACGTTCTTCTTCGTCGACTTCCTGCGTCGGGTCACGGCGGGGCTCGAACGGAGCCCCAGCGGGATCGTCGCCGGATGGATGACCCGGCGTCACGCGCCGCAGTGGGTGTCGGCCAAGCCCAAACGGTTTGCCTGGACTCTCGGACTCACCATGGCGCTGGCCATGGCCGTCATCACGAACAGGGGCATCAGCGGAACACCGCCGAGGACCATCTGCCTGATCTGCCTGACGCTGATGTGGCTGGAAGCGGTGCTCGGGCTGTGCCTGGGGTGCGAGATCTACGGCCTCATGGTCCGGCGCGGCTGGCGTAGGCCCGACGACGGGTTCGAGGTCTGCGCCGGCGGCACGTGCGATCTCCACGCCTCCGACGGCCGGGATTGAGCGACTCGGCGCGTCAGGCGTCGTTGCGCTTGCGGCGGCGCCACCAGATGGCGAAGATCCTGTCGATCAGGACTCCCAACACGACTGCCACGAGCAGCGACCAGCGGATGGTTGTCTTCTTCTCGAAGAAGAGGAAGTCGATGCTCAGGGTTTCGCTGTTCTGCAGGAAGAACACGACAAAGAGCACGACGAGGATTGCGACTCCGATCAACGTGATGTTCGGCCCCTTGCTTCCGGAGGCTGCCTCACGCGGGACTTCGTTGCCGAACTTGGTGTTCTCGACGCTCATTGGTGTTGCTCCCTGTTCGACAGATCTCTACCCATCCGCTGTACCAATCATGCACCCGATTGTTTCGGCTCGCGCGGCAATCCCAGCAGCCGCTCGCCGATGATGTTCCGCTGAACCTGGCTGGTCCCCCCAGCGATGCGCCCCCCGGGTGCCGCGAGAACGCCGGCCGCATCGGGTCCGGTCAGCATGGCACTCGCGCCGCCGACCGAGGCCCGCAACACCGCCGAGTCGAACATCATCTCGGTGATGCCCAGCTTCATCAGCGACGCAGCGACAGAGGCGATCGGCCCCTGCCGCTCGGCCATCGCCTTGTAGGCGGAACTGGTGGAGATCAGCCGAGCCAACTCGTCGCGTGCGGTAGGAGTCATCGAGTGGCCCTCGGCGACGCGGGCCATGGAGGCCACGCGGCGCTCAAGGCCGATGATGCTGGTACCGATGTGACCGCGCTCGCTGGTCAACACGGCCATCGCCACGCCCCACCCTTCGTGCAGCGGGCCCAACAGGTGGTCGGCAGGGAGGCAGACGTCGCTGAAGAAGACCTCGTCGAACTCTGCGTCTCCGGTCATCTGGCGAAGGGGACGGACCTCCACCCGAGGGAGCTCCATCGGCAGCAAGAAGAACGAGATCCCGCTGTGTCGGGCTGCATCGGGATCGGTGCGCGCCAGCAGGATGCCCCAGTTGCTGTAGCGGCCGCCGCTGCACCACACCTGACCATTGATCACGAAGTGGTCGCCGTCACGCTCCGCACTCGTCGACAACCCGGCGAGGTCGCTACCGGCACCGGGCTCGCTGAACAGTCTGACACCACACGTGGTCGGCGTTCAGCGTCGCGCCCAGATGGCGACGTTGCTGGTCATCGGTTCCGAACCGCAGCAGCGCCCCGGCAGCCAGCACCAATCCCACCATGTTGAGCACCGCCGGCACGCCGGCTTTCGCGCTTTCGAACTGCCAAGCGGCATTGTGTTCGGGGCTCAGGCCACGACCGCCGTGCACGAGCGGCCAGTGGATCCCGGCATATCCGGCCTCGAAGATCGTCCGCTGCCACGCCACGGCCCGGTCGATCGAGTCCGGCGGACAGATCGCCCCGTAGTCGGCAGGCGCCTGATCGCTGTGATCGTGGAGCCAGGTCGCAGCCTCGCGGCGGAACTCGTCGACCGACGTCACGCACGGCAAGCTACCCCACCGTCATCGCCCGGCCGAGCGGAGGTCGTAGCGTGCAACGGGAAATTGTCGGTACGGATGTGAACCAATCGATGCCTGCAAGCGACTGGAACGACATGGATTGCTCTCGATGGCGCGATGCCCTGTCGGCGATGGCCGACGGCGAATCGCGCCATCGACGAACGCCTCGGTGCCGCGCATCTTGCTCGGCGCGGCGGCTGTCAGTCGTACCACGAGATGCTCCAGTCGTCGCCGAGCTTCGAGCGCATCGCCGCTGCGCCCGACATGCCTGATCTCTCCGGACCGATCGCCCGGTTGAACGCCGCTGCGGATCGAGCCGCGCATTGGAGCATCGTGCGGATCGTGCTGGCCGTCGTGGCCGTGCAAGTCGTCGCCGTTGCCCTGCCGGCGCTGATCCTCGGCGAGGAGCAAGGGGTGGCCACACATTCGGCGCGGCACCTGGGCGCAGAGCCGGGTAGCGAGGACCGCGGCGGGTCAGTCCGTGGTTTCGCCCGGCGGACCCTGGCGCAGGCGGCTCATCGAGCAGTCCAACGCGTCGGGATCGCTGACGGCGTTCCACAGTGTCTCCAACCACCAGGTGGCACCTGCCTCGGCCCACGCGGCAGGGGAGTGCTCGCTCCACGCGCCCTCGACGATCACGTCGAAGACGCGGTCGGGCAGCTGCACGTGCTGCAACTCCTCCAACGTGCATTGCCGGGCCTTGCCGTCTTCGACCACCTGCGGGATCAACCCGTCGCACGACAGGGCCCGGGTCATCGACTTGTTCGAGCCGAGGGCACCAACGCACCAGATCGGCACCCCGGGTTGCTGCGTGGTGTGACCGATCGTCGGGAAGTCGCTCGCCTCGATGGTGTAGTGCTTGCCGTGATGGGCGAACGGCTGCCCTGCCCAGAGACCCCGCAGGATGTCGAGGCCCTCGTCGAGCAGTTGGCCGCGGACGACCTTGTCGGTCTCTTCCCCGAACGCCTCGTAGCCACTGTCGGGTGCACCCAAGCCCACGCTGACGACCACTCGTCCGTTCGACAGTCGATCGACCGTGGCCACCTGCCCGGCGAGCTCCCACGGCTTGCGCCGCGGCAACGGCGTCAGCATCGTGCCCAACCGCAAGGTCGTGGTGCGACACGCCGCCACGGCGAGGGAGACCCAGGCATCGACTCCCCACACCGGCTCCCACACGAACAAGCCGTCCCAGCCGTGCAATTCCGCGACAGCAGCGAGCTCGCCGATCTCGGCGGCATCAGCCCACGGCACTACGAAGCCGAACTTCATCGCGCCATCATCGCGCTTCGCGACACGGTTCTGTAACCGACGGCACCAGGATCAAACCTGGCGCGCCGCAATTACAGTCGTCACCATGGACTTCCAGCTTCCCGACGTGGATGATCCCCGTCGCGTGGCTGTGCGCGAATGGATCGACGCCCATCCGCACGCCACCTCCAGGGCGTTGGCCGAGGCGGGGTATGTGGCCCCGCAATGGCCGTCCCCGTGGGGGTGCGCTGCGGACCCGATCCATCAGCTGATCATCGACGACGAGTTGGCGAAGGCGGAGGTCCGCCG
>JAYVOI010000111.1:0-12626 GCA_043758005.1 Ilumatobacteraceae bacterium | reverse complement strand
GCTCGATATGAGTTGGAGCTTGAGAGCGAGGCTGGAGAGTGCATCGTGATCACGACCGCCGACGACGAGACCTTCGTACTCTCCGACCCGCCAGCTGGCATTCTGAGGTTCCGCATTGATGCCACCCGATGCACCCCCTGGATAGAGCGCTGATCGCCGGGAACGTGTCCATCGCTCCGATCGGCAGTTCGGTACACACCTGGCCATTGAGGAAGTGCGTACTTTCGACGCGCACTGTCTGCTCTGAAAGTACGCACTTCCATGGCAACAGCAGGTGATCACCCAGCCGGTGTAGTCGGGCAGTGGTTGTCGTCGGGCGCGAAGGCGGTCTCGTCGAGGAACAGTTGCAGCGTCCCGGGCTTCGCGTCTCGCAGCAGGAGCCATCCATCGGGCGTCGACTCGATACATGTCACGGGGTCAGCGTTCCAGAACGTCGACCCGTGGATTCTGACCAGCACATCGCCTGGGCTCGCTACGTGCAACGTCACGGTGTCGATACCGATGCCAACGACCTCGGCAGGCCCGTCGACGAGACCGGTGCCATCGACCACCTCCCAGACCTTCCAATGCGCGTCGGTGTACACCGGGCGCAGGTAGCTCAATCCCGCGGCGAGCAGCGCCGCCTCCTCCTCGCCGGAACTGTCGACGGGAGCATCCGACACGGCCACATATCGCACGCCCCAATCGAGCAGCCAGTGATGGAAGCGGTCGGACGTCAGGCCGGGCGCGTTGAACTGAGGATTGAAGCGTTCGTCGAGCTGTCGTTCCCAGCCTCGGGCGATCGGCACCTCGAGGGCAACGTACGCAGACTCCCAATGGCGCTTGGTGGGCACGACCTCGACACGTGCCGGCCGGGTCTGGGCAGCGTCGATAAATTCCAGCAGCGGCCGGTAGTACGCCTCGCCGGTCGAGGGATCTCGACCGGCACGTACGATCGCGTCGAATGCCGGCAGCCACTGCCACCAAGCGAGCGCTACCAACGCTGCAGCCAACGCAATTCGGCGAGACGGCACGATCGCCAGCAGGACTGGCGCCGCGGCATACATACCGAATCGGGTGATGTTGGCGCCGAGCGGGGTTGGCACTGCGAAGGCGGCGACACAAGCGAGTGCATACAGCCCAGCGATGACGCGTACGAGCCGTTGTCGTGCCGGCACGAGGACGGCGACCGTGGCGCAAACCACCAGTGTGAACAGGAACGCGGTCCAGCGGAACGGGAACATCCCGCCCTGGGGGTACAGCGCAGAGATCACCACGACGGGCACGATGCCCCCGGCCGCCGCGGCGGCGAACAGCAGGCGATCCCGCCCGACGGAGATCACGGCCCACGCGCCGAAGATGAGAACGAGGAACACGCTGACCACCGGGCTGGCGGAGGCGGTTGCGATTGCGAGCACGAGGCAGGGCACGATCCATCTGTGTTGTGCGGCAAGCAGGGCCCCGAGCCCGATCGTGATGCCGAGGGCGAACGGTAGGCGGCCGACAGCGACGTTGGTGACGGTGCCGAACGCGAACCACAGCGAGGCCGGCCAGTTGCGGTGGCCGATCGCTCTCGAGATCACCAGGTCCGCCAACAACGCCGATACCGCGGCGCTGGCCACGGCGACGGTCCAGATACCAAGTGCCGCGCCGAGCACCGGGAACATCGCCCCGTACCCGAGGGTGTGATGGCCGGCGAACCAGAAGTTGTTCCACACCTCGAAGCCGTACCGCTCGACCAGACCGACCCGGAAGAAGTGGGCCGGCAGGTCCGATCCGCGCCAGCGCAGCGCGATCGCCATCACCGCCAGACCGCCGGCGATGACGGCCGGTGCGAGCGGCTCGAACGTGCCGACCCGACCCCGGGCAGTGCCAAGCGCGGTCTGCCCATCCGGGTCGTTGGACGCCATCGACCGCATCGTCGTCGGCGCCGAGTGAGCTGTCAATCAATGATCGAGGGTCACGCCACCGGAGGCAACACGACGCGCGTCCGAGACCCGTCGGGCGCGAATTCGGTACTGCGGGTACTCACAGCGCGCCCGACCGGGCTCAACGGGTTCGATTTCGGTAGCGGGAATACCGGAATCGCGCCCGACCGGGGTACTCGACCGGCCGCCGGCGAGCGCGGCCCGCAGAGCGCGGCGGGTGCGTCCCAGGTTGGGCTACGAGGCCTCGGCGGCCCGGACCTCGGCAACCAGGTCGGCACGGGCCCGAGCGACGCGCGACCGAATGGTGCCGACCGGACAGTCGAGCACGATCGCAGCCTCGTCATACGACAGCCCGGCAACTTGGGTCAGCACGAACGCTTCGCGTCGATCAGGATCGATTGCGTCGAGCAACCCCATGGTCGGATTCCCGGGCCGCGATCGTCACGTTCGGGCTGATCTCGGCGTGCTACACGAACCTCGCGTTCATCGTGTGCATCCGCCGCGAGAACGGGCTGCTCAAACGAGCCCGCGGCACACCCCTGTCCCGGTCGTGTACCTCTGCGGCATCGTCGGCAACGTCATCGTTGTCGCCGTGATCCTGACCATCTTGCTGGTCGGACTCGGGGTGATCGCCTATGGCGTCACCTTCCCCGGGCGGTACCTCGCCCTGATCCTCGCGATCGTCGTGGGCGCGTTCTGCTTCAGCGCGCTGGGGATTGCCGTCTCGACGTTCGTGCCCAACGAAGACGCCGCACCCGCAATCATCAACTTCGTGCTCTTCCCGCTGCTGTTCATCTCCGGTACGTTCGGGCCGGTCTCGTCGACGTCGACACTGGGGCGCGTCGCCGTGGTGTTCCCGGTGCGACATCTGGTGCAGGCAATGGTCCACGTCTTCAACCCGTTCGGTGGGGGCACCGGCATCCTCGCCACCCACACGTTGATGCTGCTGGGCTGGGGCGTCGTCGGTCTCGTGGTCTCGCTCCGCCGCTTCCGCTGGGAACCCCGCATCAAGGAATAGCCGCACGACTAGCGTGCCCGTCGTGACCAACCGGGAGGCACTGCGCGCCATCACGTCTCCGGCCGAACGCACACGGTTGTGGACGATCTCGCTGGCCTCGTTCGTCGCAGGGATCGCCGACGCCGTCAGCCTGCTGGCGATCTCCACCGCAGCGGTCGCGATCACCGGTGGTCGTGGCAACATCGACGTGATCGGCGTCGACATCACTGTGCGCCGGGGATTGGTCCTCGCTGCAGTTGCGGCGGCGGCCAGGCTGATGCTGGGCCTGTGGTCGGCGCACACCGGCGCCGGCGTGGCCGCGGGCATCGTGCATCGCCACCGTGCGGCGATCCTGCGCACGTTCCTCGACGCCCCATGGGGAGTGATCTCCACGCAGGCGCCCGGCGCACTGCAGCAGGTGGCCATGGTCAACACCCAGGTCGCCGGGGCGTACGCGTTGACCGCGACGTCGCTGGTGTCTGCGGCCATCAACATCGCCGTCCTGACCGTCGCGGCGATCGCCGCCAGCCCCGCCGGGGCCGCCGCCGTCGGGGCCATGGCCGTGATCGTCGGCATGACGATGCGACCGTGGACCCGCCGGTCACGCGAGGTCGGCCAGCAAGAGGCCGGACGAGGCCAAGCGGTCGCCGCCCAGTTCTCCGACACAGTCGCCACGGCTCGGCCGGTGGTCCTGTTCGACGTCGGCATCCCTGTGGTGGCGGGATTCGAGGCTGCCAGCCAGCAGCAGATCGAGCTGTACCGGACCAGCCGGTTCCTGGCGAGCGCATCGCCGGCCGTCTTCCAGGCCCTCGTGGCATGCGCCGCCGCGGGTGGGCTGTGGGTGCTCAGCGGTCGCTCGGTCGCCAACATCGCCGCCTTCGGCGCCGTCGCGCTGCTCTCGTTGCGCGCCGTCTCACAGGGCCAGATCGCCCAGCAGGCAGCCCAGAACCTCGGCGCCCAGCAGGGCTTCATCGAGCAGTTGCTGGCGACCGAAGCGGAACTGATCTCGCAGACCGCGGGGTTCGGCAACGAGCGCACTCCACACATCGAACAGTTGAGTCTCCGAGCGGCGACATTGCGGTTCGACGAGCGATTCGCCCTCGGCCCGATCGACCTCGATGTCGCCCGCCACGAGGTCCTCGGCCTCGTCGGCCACTCCGGAGCAGGCAAGTCGACGATCATCGATCTGTTGGCTCGCTTGCGCCAGCCGTCATCGGGAGCGTTGACCGTCAACGGGCACGACGCATCGATGTTCTCCCCGATCTCGTGGGCAGCCCGAATCGCATGCGTCCCCCAGGAGCCCGTACTGCTGCGCGGTACCGTCGCCGACAACATCCGATGGTTCCGCGACATCGACAACGACCAGCTTCTCGCTGCGGCTCGGCAGGCCAACATCGCCGACGAGATCGCGGCGTGGCCGAACGGCATCGACACCGACGTCGGTCACGGAGGTTCGCAGCTGTCAGTTGGTCAGCGTCAACGCATCTGTCTTGCGAGGGCGCTCGCCGGCCGGCCCGACATCTTGTTGCTCGACGAAGCCACCAGCGCACTCGACAGCGAGTCGGAGGAGCGCATCCGAGCCGCGCTCGATGCGCTCAAGGGCCAGGTGACCATGGTGATCGTGGCCCACCGCCCGTCAACGCTCTCGCTGTGCGACCGCATCGTGCGCGTCGACGACGGGCGCTTGCAGCCCGACGCGATCACCGAGAGGTGAGTCAGTCGCCGGCGATCGCCATGATCGGGATCCGCAACCGCGTCGGGTTCGGGTGCCGCGACGTCACTTCGACCTCACGAACCTCGACCCACCGTGCTTCGACGCGTTGGCGCTGCTCGTCGAGGGAGACCTCGGGGATCTGCGGATGCTTCGCACGTGACATCCCGGCCTCGCGTCGACGCAGGTCGAGATCGTCGTGCAGCGCATGGTGCAACAGGCGGTAGAGCTGCGTGGTGTAGGTGCCCGCGAACATCATCGCCAGGTCGCCGGAGTCCTGCCAGTTCTCCCGATCCTCGAGGTCGAACTTGACCATCTCGTGGAATCTCGTGCCGGGCAATGGGTAGCTGACGCTGACGCCGATGTCGTCGGGCAGCAGATCTTGCACCATCGCAATGGTCAACTCGATGTCTGCCCAGGTCTCACCCGGGTAGCCGAACTGGATGAACAAGCAGGCTCGCACGCCGACCTCGGCCAATGCCGCACGGGCGTCGCGGATCTCGGCGACGGTGATCTCTTTGTCCATGGCGTCGAGCACGCGTTGGCTGCCGCTCTCCGCGCCGAGCCACACCTCGTGGCATCCCGACGCGGCAAGGGCCTTCACGGCGACCGGGGTCATCAGGTCGCAACGCGATTGCATGGTGAACGGGATCACCGCGTCGAGCTCGTTCACCCGACGGGCGAATTGGGCCAGCCAATCGCTGCGAAGGCCGAAGATGTCGTCGGCGAACCAGATGTGGTCCGGCGCGATCTCGGCCTTCACCGTGGCGAGCTCTTCAGCGACATCGACGGGAGTGCGCATCGCATATCGCTGCCCCCAGATCGGCTTGGCGCACCAGTTGCAGTGGTATGGGCAGCCGCGCGTGCTGACCATGTTGAGCGAGAATGAACCGTGGTGATCGACCCAGGCCCGGCGATAGGCCTCGATGTCGATGAGGTCGCGGGCTGGACGCCCGAACACGTCGGGGTGGCGCTCGATCGATCTCGAGCGTGAAGCGCGCACCTCGCCACTCGACATGGTTGCGATGCCGTCGACCCCTTCATAGGACGGATGCTCGGGGCGGAGCTCCCATGCCTCTACCACCTCCCGCACGGTGTGGTCACCCTCACCCAGTATGCAGACATCGGCGCCTGCGGCCAGGTACACGTCGGCGTGGTCCGTGACGTCGGCGCCGGCAACGGCAACGCGACACCCCACCTCTTTGGCCATCGAAACCATCGTCAGGGCGGCTTCACGCATCCGCGCTAGGCACATCTTCGACAAGAAGTTGAAGTTGTCCTCGAACAGCACCACGTGGCGTGGCCGATGACGACGCAGCGCCTCGGCGAACTCATGCTCGCCGTTGGCCAACATTGCGTCGAAGATGGCAACACCGAAACCGAGGTTGCGTAAGACCTCGGCCGCGTAGAGCGTGCCGAGCGGCGGGTACGGTCGCATCTTTTCCCACTGCTTGGGGTCGAGGCGCAAGAAATAGGAGTGGGCGAGCAGGATTCCCGTCATGTCCTGGGGCAAGGTAGCCCAACGAATGGGCGACTGCCTGCGTTCATTGTGCTTAGGACCTGCGGCTCCGCGCGTACGCGGAAACAAGATCATCGGTGATCGAGAACCACGACAAGTGCCGCGAGGCGTGCTCTACAACGGATTCGGGCGAGGTCGCAGCGGCCGCAGCGATCAGGGCGCCGGCTGCCTCGGAGTCGCCCACCGGGAAGCGTCTTGCCAATTCCTTGACGATTGCCGCATGCGATGGAATCTCGGTGACCACCGGCCGGCACCCGAACCCCAGGGCCTCGATCAGCGAGTAGTTCGAACCCTCTCGATGACTGGTCGACAGGTACACGTCCGCACTCCGATACCAGCCCGTCATCATGGTGTGGGCAACGGGCGGGTGGAGGTGCACGCGCTCGGCGAGCCCCAGCGACTCGATCAGCTGCCGCACCCCGGCCTCCATCGTCCGATCGGTCGCCACCATGTGCAGTTCGGCGTCGCTGCCGAGACGGCACGCCGCGGCAACGGCGCGGACGGCGCAGAGCGGATCCTTCGATGGGATCAAGCGACCGACCCACACGACACGAGGGTTCCCGCCGAGCTCGGGCGCCTCGACCGTCACCGACGTGTCGAGATGGCTGGCCGACTCCAGCACCTCGTACACCTGCGCGGTTCGACCGATGGCGCCGACACGACGAAACGCTTCGGCCTGCCCCGCTGCCCCGGTGAACAGGTAGCCGTCGACCATGTGGCGCGTGACCCGCCGGGCCAACCCGGCACGCAGGGTCGACGGTGGCGGATCACCGTGATGCTGCATGAGGATCGGCACGTCGCGACCCACGGCTCGGCGGATGGCAATCAGCACACGGGTGAACCCGAGCCCATGCACGTGCACCAGATCGGGCTGCAGGCCAGCGACCCGCTGCGCCAGTTGCTGATCGCTCCGTTCGAAGTGGTACTCGATGTCGTTGCGCACGATGGTCGCACCCGACCGACTCGTGCGACAGCAGCCGATGGGTTCGATGTCGCCCCGCTCCTGCAACGCTTCGAGCGTTTTGGTGAACGTCGGCCACAGGTCGAGCGCCGCCTCGTGTTCGAGGTCGGTCGCTGGTGGCATCACCACGACGACGCGCAGCCGCTTCACCGCCGCATCCGCGCCGAGTGGGACATCTGCCGCAGCACAGCCGCATGCTCGGCCGGCCGCGCCGCGAACGCCTGCCGCCAGCCGATCGTGGTGCGCGCCGCCCGGGCACGAAGCGTTGCCTCGGGGTCGAGGTGATCGAGCCTGGCCCTCGCCGATCGAGTCAGCCGGGACAGTTGCCGGGCGAGCAGGTCGGCGGGAACCACGCCCGGCATGAGACGAGACGACAGCCACAACCCCGGCCCCGTCAACCTCGGGTCGCATTGATCGAGCAGGGCGGCAACGCTCGCCCAATCCACGCCGGCGAGATCACAGAACCACACGTCGACCACGTTGACGGCGCGCACCTCGCAGCGCACCACGGTCGAACTGAGGTGCCCGATCACCGACGTCGTGACGCCGGCCAGGTCGAGGCGGGCGCACTCCGCCCCGCAGAGGGAACGCGTTGTCGTGTGCGCCTCGATCGGCATCCCACGCACGACATACCCGTGGATGAACTCGCCCCAGCCGGGGTGCAACTCGACCCGGCCGTTGTGATCCGCCGACTCGCCGTCGGTCGACCCGACCGAGCCGTCGCCCCACGCCAGGAACGTGTCCTCATGGGCCGACGAACCGTCGAAGACGAATCCGGCGCGCTCCAGCGCCGCACCGGCCTGGGCGCGCAGGTGCGACGGCACGATCACATCGATGTCCGACATCGGGCGGGCGGATGGATACGGCCAGATCCCGTTGGTCAGCTCGGCGCCTTTCACCGGTGTACCGGGCACGCCGACCCGGTCCAGCGCGGTCAGGACTGCCCCGATCACGGGTCGGAACCGCTCGACACGTGCGGCAACCTGGCGACGCTGCTGGTCGAGGTACGGCTGCAACTCGACGTCGAAGTCGGCGGCGGCCACTTCGGCTGCGAGGGCTGTCAGGCCGGTTGCGAACCCGGCCCGTTGTAGCTCCGGCAACGCCATCACCGGTGCCGCAGCAACGCCACCTCGGAGCCGGTCGAGCACGAACTGCAGCAACGCGAGTTGCTGCGTACGAGCGACGGGTGCATCGGTCATCACATCGATGGGCGAAGGCTACGGCCGTCACCTCGGCCAGACTGTGCCGATGCGGATCGTGCTCGTCGTACCGGGTGGGGTCGACCCCCCGGGCGCGCCGCGGATCATTCCGTTCATCCACGGTCTGGTCGCCGACCTGAGCGCACGACACGACGTGCTGGTGATCGCTGTCGGCCACGACACCACTGCCGCGACGTGGCCGCTGTTCGGTGCGGAGGTGATCAATGTGCCCGTCGGGAGGCACCGCAAAGCCGACATCGCCAGGGTGGTGCGCAGTGTCAGCCACCTCGCCGGCGCAGGCGGACGCCCCGACGTGATCCACGGTCTCTGGGCCAACCTGCCCGGCTTCGCGGCAGCGATGGCCGCGCGTCGTCATCGGCGGCCCGGCGTGGTCTCGGTCTGCGGCGGCGAGTTCGCCGCGCTGGCAGGCATCAGCTATGGCGGCGGGCTGCGCCGCGGGACCCTGTTGATGGCCCAGACCTCGACGCGTGCGGCAACCGCGGTCACGGTCGCCACGTCGTGGATGCACGCACACGTGACTGCCCACGGCGGCCGGGTCGACGAGATCATCCCGCTCGGAGCCGACACCACGATCTTCTCCCGCCCCACTTCGACCCCGACCCCGCATCGGCTCGCCCACGTGGGGAACCTCAACCGGGTCAAGGACCAGGCGTTGCTGCTGCAGGCCTTTCGCTGCGTGGTCGACGCGTGTCCCGACGCTGCGCTCGACATCGCCGGTCTCGACACGCTCGACGGCCAGATGCACCGTCTGGCGACGACGCTCGGTCTCGATCAGCATGTTCATTTCCACGGGTACTTGCCGGCGCCTGAGCTGGCGACCATGCTCGGCAACGCAACGCTCCACGTGCTGTCCTCGCAACACGACGCAGGCCCGGTGGCGGTACTGGAGGCCGCAGCATGTGGCGTTGCGACGGTCGGGACCTCGGTTGGCCACGTGGCCGACCTGGCGTCGCTGCCACTGCCTGGCGCGTTCGCGATGCCAGGCCACGAACCCGAGGCGCTGGCCGGCGCGATCCTCGCTGCGTTGGCCGACGATCGCCGCCGTCAACTCGTGGCCGACACCGCGCACGAGTGGGCTGTGACCCATGACGCAGCCCACACGGCGCGGGCGTTCGAATCCCTCTACCGCAGGGTGACCGCCAACCGCTGAAGCTCGTCGGCCGCGTCGGCGGGTGACGTGCCGCGGTGCAGCACGAACCTGGGACGGTCGAGCAAGCGGTGAACCCACGACTGGGTCAGCGTCTCGTGCTCGGTCGGCAACGCCGACCGCCAGAACCGATCGGCGGCCTCGTCGAGATCGATCTCCTCGATGGCAAGGTCGCCGTCGGGGTCGATGAACACCACGGCGTGCACGTGATGCCGCACGATCTGCTGGTCGACGGGCGGGATGATCGGGATCTTCCAGCGGTCCTCCGAGGGGTGCGGCACGACCGCCGCACCGCGCAGCTCGGGAAACCGCTCGGCGGCCACGGTGGTCATCATCATCCGCCACGGGTAACCGGTCAGCACGTCGGGACCGTGGCCCGCGGAGCCGTACAGCCAATCGTCGCTGACCACACCCATGCCGGCGCGCATGCAGCAGTACGTCAGCGTCGACTTTCCGGCGCCCGACACACCGCGCAGCATCAGCCCGCGCTCTTCGCTGACGACGAGCGCGCTATGCACCGCGTGGAGGCGACCGGAGTGCGTGTGCATGCTGGTGAAGCCGCCCTCGACCATCAACCGCAGGGCGTCGGCCTCGCCGAGCATCGCCGGCGCCAGCGTGATCGCGGCGAGGCCGGCCCGACGGTCGAGCATCATCGTCGATTGACCGCAGCGCACGATCAGCTGATCGCCGTCGATCTCGGCAGTCATCGCCGGCCAACCCGAGGGCTCGCCCAGCGTGTCGTCGACGGTCGCCTCGACACGCAGGGTCCCCCCGATGGCCGGATCTGCCGGATATCGACCGAGGCCTGCGCGGACCTGTTCGAGCAGCTCGACGTTGTCGGTGTCGACGACCAGTGTCGATCCGAACGGCGTGATCTCGATGGTCCGCCGCTCTCGCATGATTGCTCACTGTAGAACCCCGGTGAGGTCGTGGCTTAGTGTGATCCCATGTCCGACCTACCGCAATTCGATCGCAAGATGAGCGATGCGGAGGGGCTGATGTGGCGGCTCGAGAAGGATCCACACCTGTCGAGCACGTTCGCCGCGGTGACTGTCCTCGATCGACCGCCCGACTTCGACCGCCTGCTGACGCGGATGGACCGCGCTGTCCACGTCGTCGAGCGACTCGGCCAGCGTGTGCAGCCGGTGCCCGTCAACCTGACAGCGCCAACCTGGGTCACCGACAGCAACTTCGACCTGCGCTACCACGTTCGCCACCTCGCCCTGCCGAAGCCGGGCACCATGCGGCAGTTACTCGATCTCGCCAGCCTGATCGCTTGCGACCCGTTCGATCGAACGCGGCCGCTCTGGCAGTTCGTGGTCGTCGACGGCCTGCGCGGTGGCAAGTCGGCACTGATCGAAAAGCTGCACCACGCGATCACCGACGGGGAAGGCAGCGTGAAGCTGTCGCTGCAGTTCCTCGACTTCCAACGCGATGCCCCGGACCCGCCACCGCTCGATCCAGCACAGCTCGCCGACCGCGACCCTGCCCCAGCGGACTCCAACGGCGACCTGTTCCGCGATCTGCTGGCCGGCAGTCTGCGCATGCCGCTCGGCATCCTTCGCCAGATCAAGGATCTGCTCAGCGATCCGGCAGGAATCCCCGACGCCGGTTCGGCCGCCGCCGACACGGTACGAGGTGTGGTGAGCCAACTCAGCGACACCGAGCAGGCCCGCTCGCCGCTGTGGACGCAGCGATCGTTGCGCCGGCGAATGGAGGTGCTGCGCGCCCCGTTCGGCGACACGCGGGCCGCTGCCAAGCGGCTGGGCGGCACGTTGAACACCGCCTTCCTCACCGCTGCGGCCGAGGCGGCCGGCCGGTATCACGAGCGCATGGGATCGCCCATCGACGAACTGCGGGCCAGCATGGCCATCAGCACACGGAGTGAGGGTTCCGGGTCCAACGCATTTTCGCTGGCTCGCATGCTGGTGCCGACCGGCGACATGCCGATCGGCGAGCGCTTCAGCTGGATTCAAGCCGCCGCCGGCGCCGCTCGCGAATCGAACTCGACTGCATCACTCGAGACGCTGGCCGCCGTCGCCTCGACACTGCCGACCTCGCTGATCACCCGACTGGCGCGGCAACAAGCACAAACGGTCGACTTCGCAACCTCGAACGTACGCGGCGCACCCGTCCCACTGTTCATCGCCGGAGCCGAGATCCTGGAGAACTATGCAGTCGGCCCGCTCGCCGGCGTGGCCTACAACCTGACGCTGTTGAGCTACAACCACAACCTCGACATGGGCGTCAACATCGACACCGCCGCAGTCACCGAACCCGAACTGCTGCGCGAGTGCCTGGAGAAGGCGTTCGCCGACCTGATCTCCGCGTAGTGCGGATCAGGCGTCAGTGCTGGCCGTCGCCGGCAACGTCAGCAAGGTGCGGACGTCGAGCAACACGTCGGTGACCTCGCCGGACGACACCAACTCGCGGCGCAGCATCTGCGCGAGAGCCTTGTCGATCACGCTCAAAGCCTCTGTGATGACTGCGTCATTGTTATCGGTCATCTGATGCTGACTCCTTACCGCTGCTAGCCCTTCCCGAGACCGTAACTCGCGCGGGAGGCTCCGAACGTGCATCGTACCGGCAACCACTCACATACGCGGTGTGACGCCTACCATCGTGGTCAATGGAATTCGATGGACGTCACGTCATTGTCACCGGTGCTGCCAACGGGATCGGTCGCGCCCTGACCAGGCGATTCCACGCCGAGGGCGCCCGAGTCGTCGCGTCGGATGTCGACGCGAAGGGCTTGACCACCGTCGTCGATCAGCTCAACGCCATCCGCCCGCGCAGCGCAGTCGCACTTGCCGTCGACGTGGGTACCGAGCCAGGCAACCACTTCCTCGTCGCTGCCGCCGAGGACGTGTTCGGGCCGATCGATCTGTTCTTCGCCAACGCCGGGGTCGCCATCGGCACCGACCTCAGCACCACCGAGACCGAGTGGCAGACCGCGTTCGACATCAACGTGCATGCCCATCGCTGGGCCGCGAAGTACCTCCTACCCGGTTGGCTGGCCCGTGGCGAGGGCTACTTCTGCTCCACCGCCTCGGCAGCGGGTCTGCTGAGCCAGATCGGGTCGGCGCCATACTCGCTGACCAAACATGCCGCAGTTGCCTTCGCCGAGTGGATGAGCATCACCTACGGCGATCAAGGCATCCGGG
>JAYVOI010000110.1:0-12654 GCA_043758005.1 Ilumatobacteraceae bacterium | reverse complement strand
CTCGTTGACCTGCCCGAACCCGTCGAGGTTCAAGGCGCCGATGCAGACCGGGGCATCGTTGGCCAGCACCTCCGGCAACCAGCGACCGAGGAACTGGCGGTTCGGAAGGCCGGTCAGGGCATCCGCCTCACCGACCGACGCCTGACGAAGCCGATCCACGCCGGCGCGCACGTGGTACCACCGGTCGGCGGTCTGGTTGTGCAGCTTGGCGTGCATGTGCTCGATGTCGCGCTGCAGCACGGCGCGGGCATCGTCGTAGCGGCCGAGGCTCCACAGCACCTCGACCTCGACCGCAGTCAGCTGTCGGCGGCAGTCGTCGATGTCGAGATCGTCGGCCAGCGCCGAGACCTCGTCGATCAGGGTGAGCACGGTCGTGTCGAGCGATGAGTGCCAGCGGGCGATGACCTCCCCGACTGCGGCGACCACCTGCTCGCGAACCATGCCGTGTTGGGCGGCCAGAGCGCTGGCGCGTCGCGCGTCGTCGAGCGCGGACTGGTGATGACCCAGCTCAGCGAACAGCACCGAGCGATGCGCCAGCGCGATGCATGTCGGTCGAGCCTGCTGGCTGCCTTCGGGGTCGAGTGCCGCAGTGGCCGCATACAACCCGTCGCGGGCGTGACGGCTGCGCTTGGCGGCATCGGTCTCCGCAGCGGCCGCGGCTCGATATGCGGCCGCGAGATTGGCGTAGGCGGTCTGACGATCGTCGTCGGTCGCCGCGATCCGCAGGCAACGGTCGTAGAGCACAAGCGACGACTCGTGGAATCCGGACCGGTCACACGTGACGGCCAGGTCGTAGATCGCCGGATAGGCCGACGGCTCGTGCACCAGTTGTTCGACGGCGTAGATCACTTCGGCCAGGAGTTGCGCACCGTTGGCGGGCTGGCCCGGGTTGGCATTGTCGTCCATCACCACGTGAATCCTCCTGCAAAGGGCCTACGATGCCCGGTCGTGGCCGGCAACTTCCCTGTTTCACGCCCCCGTCGACTTCGGACCTCGGCTGCTCTGCGCAACCTGGTCGCCGAGACCCGTCTCGACGCTGCGAACCTGGTAGCACCCCTATTCGTTCGCGAAGGCATCAACGAACCCCAGCCCATCGTCTCGCTGCCCGGGGTGGTGCAACACACTCGCGAGAGCGCACGCGCCGAGGTGGAAGCGCTCGCCGATCTCGGCATCGGTGCCGTGATCCTGTTCGGAGTTCCTTCCACCAAAGATTCCATCGGCTCGAAAGCCTTCGATCCTGAGGGAATTGTGCAATTGTGCCTGGCCGATCTGGCGGCCGATGTCGGCGACCGGATGGTGTTGATGGCCGACCTCTGTGTCGACGAATATACCGATCACGGCCACTGCGGCGTGCTCGACGGCCCGGCCGACGACCCCCGCACCTCGGTCGACAACGACGCCACCTTGGAGATCTACGGCCGCATCGCTGTTGCCCAGGCCACGGCCGGCGCTCATGTGGTGGCTCCCAGCGGGATGATGGACGGCCAGGTCGGGGCGATACGCAACGCGCTCGACACAGCGGGCTTCGCCTCGATCGCGATCCTGGCCTATTCGGCGAAGTACGCCAGCGGGCTGTACGGGCCGTTCCGCGACGCCGTCGACGTGCAGATCGCTAGCGGCGGCAACCGCAAGGGGTACCAGCAGGACTTCCGCAACGCCCGGGAAGCACTCGTGGAGGTCGACGCCGACCTGGCCCAGGGTGCCGACATGGTGATGGTGAAGCCCGCCGTCTCGTACCTCGACGTGATTGCCGCGGTGCGCGCCCATGTCGACGTTCCAGTCGCCGCCTACCACGTCAGCGGCGAGTACGCGATGCTGAAGGCGGCCGCCGCCAACGGCTGGATCGACCACGACACCGTGGCCCTCGAACACCTCACCGCCATCAAGCGAGCCGGCGCCGACGTGATCTTGACCTACCTGGCCCGATGGTTCGCGGAGACACAACAATGAGCACCAACGCCGAACTCTTCGAACGCAGCTGCCGGGTGATCCCCGGCGGGGTCAACTCCAGCATCAGGGCCTTCAAGGCGGTCGGCGGCACGCCGTACATCGTCGAGCGCGCCGAGGGACCGTACATCTGGGATGTCGAGGGCCGCCGGTACATCGACCTGGTGCAGAGCTACGGGGCGATCATCCTCGGGCACGCTCATCCCGTCATCACCGCCGCGGTCAACGCTGCGGCCGCCAAGGGCACGTCGTACGGCGCACCCACACCCGGCGAGATGCTGCTGGCCGAGGCGATGACCCAGCGTGTGGCCAGCTGCGACATGGTGCGGTTGATGAACTCCGGCACCGAGGCGACCAGCACCGCTGTGCGCCTGGCGCGCGGCTTCACCGGCCGCGATCGCCTGGTGATCTTCCACGGCAACTTTCACGGCGCGACCGACGCCTTGTTGGCAGCCGGTGGCAGTGGTGTCGCCACGCTGGGACTGCCCGGCACCGCCGGTGTGCCCGCCAGTGCCGTGGCCAACACTCTGGTGGTGCCGTACAACGTCGTGCCGCAACTCGACGAGCAGGTCGCCGCGGTGATCGTCGAGCCCGTTGCGGCCAACATGGGGGTCGTCGCCCCGACCGATGGCTTCTTGCAGGGTCTGCGCGCCGAATGCGACCGGGTCGGCGCACTGCTGGTGTTCGACGAGGTGATCACCGGGTTCCGCCTGGGCCACGGCGGCGCCCAGGCCAAGTACGCGGTGGCGCCCGACCTGACGACCTTCGGCAAGGTCATCGGCGGCGGATTGCCAATCGGCTCCGTCGGCGGGCGACGCGAGATCATGGAGACGTTGTCGCCGCTCGGCCCGGTGTTCCACGCGGGCACGCTGGCCGGCAACCCACTGGCCACGGCGGCAGGTCTGGCCGCGCTCGGCGAACTGACCGACGACGTGTACATCGAACTGGCGCAGCGCGCCCGACGACTGTCGTCGGTTCTCGGCGAGGCGTGCGCCGCGGCAGGCATCCCTGCACAGTTCCCGGTCGTCGGCACGCTGGTCGGCATGTACTTCGGCAGCGGCGATGCGCCGAGCAACTTCGTCGAGGCCAAGACCACCGACGAGCGGGTCTACCGCACGTTCTTCCATGCCATGTTGCGCGAGGGGATCGCGCTGGCACCCGGCGCATACGAGGCGCTCTTCGTCGGCCTCGGCCACACTGACGACGTGCTCGACGAGATCGCCGCGGCCGCAGGCCGGGCGGCGAGCGCCACCGCCAGCCAGCTGAGCTGACCTAACCTCGCCCCGATGCGGCAGTTCGTCTCGTTCCGCTTCTGGTTGGCCATCGCTGCGCTGGCCGGGCTGTCGTACGGCCTGTGGCACCAGTTCATCCGCAGCGACGACACGGTGGCCGTCGGGCTCCCGACACTGTCGGCGACGGCGGAGCACCGCGTCAACCTCGTGCTCCCGGTCTACAGCGTCCAGGCCGACCCGGGCTTCGCGATGGTCGACGGCGCAGCCAGCACGGAGATGCACCTGGCGCTCGATGCGACCCGAACCATCGTGGTGAAAGCGGGGACGCCTGGCCAGATCACGTGCGGCCGGCTGGCCGAGATCAACCAGTGCGTGGTCGCCGCTGACCTGCTCGGCGACGCCGTGGTGTGGTTCTCGCTGATCCCCAACCCGCAGCGGGCCAACCTGCTGCTGCCCGGCGTCACCGAGGTGCGCAAGGACAACTGGGTGCTGCTGTCGAACGGGTGGGAAGTGGCCCGCAGCGAGGTCGTCGAGCGCAACTGCGACAGTGCCGGGCTCGACGATTTCGTGCACCAGTTCGGCGGAAGCCTCAGCACGTCGACGTTCAGCTACGAAGCGCAGGAGATCACCAAGGTCACCTGCCTCCAGCAGCCAGAGCTGGCAACGACCACCTCGTCCTCGACGACACTGCCGCCGGCGGCGATCATCCCGATCGGCACGGCGGTGATCCCGGAGGAGGGATTGCCGCTCGACACCACGGCGGTCGTGCCAGTCGAGACGGCTGCCCCGACCCCGTAGTCGTCACGCCAAGCGGCGCTGGCGGGCGATCTCGTAGGTGGCCAAGGCGGTCGCCGCACTGACGTTGAGGGAGCTCAGCCGACCGTACATCGAGATGCTGACGATCATGTCGCACCGTTCACGCGTCAGTCGCGACAGGCCGGCGCCCTCAGCGCCCAACACCAAGCACACGCCCTCGAGGGCCAGATCGCCGATGTCGAACAAGTCTCGATCGGCGCCGTCGTCGAGGCCGATCACCCAGATGCCCGCGTCCTTGATCCGGGCCAGCGCTGCGGGCAGGCCACCCACCAATGCCATCGGCACGTGCTCGACCGCTCCCGCGGCCGACTTGGCGACCGTCGGGGTGATGTGGACAGCTCGGTGGCGAGGCAACACCACACCATCAACGCCCGCACCATCGCAGCAACGCAGCATGGCGCCGAGGTTGCCGGGATCGGTGACACCGTCGACGGCGACGAGGAACGGGGCCTTGCCGGGCCGTCGCTTGATCAGATCAGCCAGGTCGGTCTCCAGCAGCGGCGCGGCGAAGGCGATCACGCCTTGCGGAGCCTCGCTGCGGGCCTTGGCGTCGAGCCGTTTGCGGTTGACCTCCTGGACCGGGGCCCGCACGCTGCGAGCGATCTCGACGATGTCGGTGACGATGTCGCTGGCTGATTCGCCATCCACCAGATCGGTGGCGACCCACACCTCTTGCACCTTGCGCTTGCCGGCGATCAGCAGTTCGCGGACGGCCTGGCGACCCTCGACCTGCTCGCCGCCGAGCGACTTCTCGGGCTTGCGCCGTTCTTCTCCCGGCGCAACGATGCGACCCGTGCGGCCGGCGCCACGCGAGGCGAACTGGCGCGACGACGAATGCGCCGGCGCGGCGCGACCTTTGCCTGCTGCGCCCGCCCGGCTTCGCGGCGCCGGTGCGGCGCGACCGTTGGCCACGGGCGCCGCCCGACCCTTGCCCGCCGCCGCACCACGCCCCTTCGCTGCGGCCGGGCGCGGCTGGGCACCGCGCCGCCCACCGGCACCGCTTGCCTGTCGTCCTGCCATCAGCACTACTCCTTCGTGATCACGGCAACCGCCCAACAGGCGATGCCTTCTTGGCGCCCGAGGGCACCGAGCCCTTCGGCGCGGCGTCCTTTCACCGTGACCGGTGCGCCGCACGCCTGACTCAACTTCGATTGCATCTCGGCTCGATGCGGCGCCAACTTCGGCGTGTCGCACACCACCGAGCAGTCGACATTGCCGATGGTCCATCCATCAGCGCGTACCAGTGTGCCTGCGTGGGCGAGCAACACCAACGAGTCGGCGTCCTTCCACCGCGGGTCGGTGTCGGGGAAGTGCTCGCCGATGTCGCCGAGACCGGCGGCGCCCAACAGCGCGTCGGCCACAGCATGGGCGATCACATCCGCGTCGCTGTGGCCGTGCAGCCCACGAACGCCGTCGAACACGACACCGCCGAGCACCATCTGTCGCGCCGGGTCGTCGCTGAAGCGGTGGATGTCGAAGCCCTGCCCGACGCGCACAGTCATCGACCCTCCTTCTCGGCCAGTTCCCGCGCCCAGGCGAGGTCGTCGGGATGGGTGATCTTGCGGTTGTTCTGATCACCGGCGACGACCACGACGCGCCCGCCGCAGAGCTCGACCAGCGCGGCGTCGTCGGTGGCGTCACGCCCGCTGGCGTGGGCAGCGCGCAGTACCGAGGCACGGAAGGCCTGTGGCGTCTGCACTGCGACCAACGCCGATCGCGGCGGGGTCTCGACGACGATGCCATCCGCGTCGATCCGCTTGATGGTGTCGGTCACCGCGATGCCGGGGACGGCGGCATCGGCGCCATCCGAGATCGCGGCAATCACGGCGGTGAACAGTTCGGCCGAGGCGAACGGACGGGCGGCGTCGTGCACGCAGATGATCGTCGCCGTCGGTGGGACCGTGGCCAGGCCGGCGCGCACCGAGTCGCTGCGCGTCGCCCCGCCGGCCACGCCACCCTCGGTCACCACATCGGCTGCCGGAACCACCACGACGACGCCGTCGCTGACCGCGCGCGCCGCCGCGGCAGCGTGATCGATCACCCGTCGCGACCCGATCTGCTCGTACTGCTTGGGCCGCCCCATCCGCGACCCGGCACCGCCCGCGACCACGATGGTCCACACATTCTCTGCTGCGGGGAGCGACACGACCGGCGAGGGTAGTACCGTTCGACGCACATGGCTCACGAAGACCTCCTTGCTCAGACCGAATTCTTCGCCGATGCGCCGTACGACGTGCTGGCACCGATTGCGGCCGCAGGCCGCGAGCAGCACCTGATCCGCGGTGACGTGTTGTTCCACGAGGGTGACATCGCCGACTCGTTGCATCTCGTCCTGCGCGGCCGCCTGGCGATTGCGATCGCCAACCCCATCGATCACCGCGAGACCGTGGTCGCCCTGATGGAGCCCGGCGATCTGCTCGGTGAGATGGCGATGCTCGACGGCGGTCCACGCTCGGCGATGGCGAGGGCACTCGAGCCGTCGGCCGTCCTGACCATTCCGTTCGAACCGGTGATGGAGGCGTTCCGCGGCGATCCACGCCTGCTGTGGGGCGTGACCAGACTGCTCGCCCAACGCCTGCGCGTCGCCGACGAGGCACTGGCCGACAGCGTGTTCCTCGACGTCACCGGTCGCACGGCCAAGCGCCTGCTCGAGCTATCCGAGGGCGACGACGACTTCATCCTCCCCGTCACTCAGGAGGAGTTGGCCGGCATGGTCGGCGCATCCCGCGAACGTGTCAACAAGGCGATCGCCAGCTTCATTCGACTCGGCTGGATCGATCAGCACGAGCGCAAGTACACGATCCTGAAGCGCGACAGCCTCGACATCCGCGCCCGGTAGGGCTACGCGTCGCGGCGAGCCGTCACGACAGCGCCGACACCAGCGACGAGCACGGTGACCGCAGCGAAGTACAGACCGCCTGCCACCCGACCGAGATCGTCGGAGGTCGCTGCATTGGGGTTCCCGAGACCGAACCCGGAGATGTACGGCAGGAACTTCTGCGGATGGTCGACACCCGCAGCAGAGAGGATCGCCAAGATGATGTTCTCGACCACCAGCGGCCAGAGGATGAGGATCGCGACTGCGGCAGGCGTGTTGCGGATGACCATGCCGAGGCCGAAGCCCAGCAGGCTGACGATCACCGCGAAGACGACGATCCCGATCAGCGCGGCCTTGGCCTCGGGTTGGCCGCTGAGCGACACCGGCACGCCGCGCGACTTGGCGATGGCCGATGACACTGCGAAGCAGAACAGCACCACGAGGGCTTCGGCCACGGCGGCGAACAGGGCAATGACCACGGCCTTGGAGATCAACACGCGACCGCGCTTCGGCGTCGCTGCAAACGTGGGGCGGATCGTGCCGTGAGCGAACTCGGCGCTGATCGACACGGCGCCGACGACACCGAGCAGCAATGCGGTGACCACTGAGGAGCCGGTGACCAGCCCGGCGATGTCGGAGGCCTTCAGGTCGGTCACATCGGCCAGCGCGGCAACCAGGACCGAGACGATCACGGGAAAAGCGACGGCGAGGATGAACAGGATGAGGTTCATCCGCACGGTGCGGAGCTTGATCCACTCGCTGCGGATGGTGTTGATCACGAGACGACCACCGGCTGCGCCGCGAACTCTTGCGCTGTCGCCGTGGCTTGCAGGAACGCATCCTCCAGCGACCCGGTCTGCGGCGACAACTCGTGCAGCACGATGCCGCTGCGCGCTGCCAACTCGCCGACCTCGACCGTGGTGATGCCGCGGAGTTCGGCGGTCGTCGCGTCGATCATGCTGGCCTGCGCACCCTGCCCGGTGGCCGCGCCGACCAACGCGGCGACGCCGGGACTCTTCACACGCACCCACCGGTCGGCGTGACGTTCCACGAACTCGGTGACCGAGCACTGTTCG
The DNA here is from genome assembly GCA_043758005.1 of Ilumatobacteraceae bacterium. Lineage (GTDB taxonomy): Bacteria > Actinomycetota > Acidimicrobiia > Acidimicrobiales > Ilumatobacteraceae > JAENVT01. The sequence continues at coordinate 4,765 of JAYVOI010000110.1, read as the reverse complement.
ATCAGGCGACCTTGGCCGATCACGACGAGATCGTTGGCCATCTGCGCCATCTCCGACAGCAGGTGGCTGCTGACCAGCACCGTGCGACCCTGCGATGCGAGGTGCACCAACACATCGCGGATCCAGCGGATTCCCTCGGGGTCGAGACCGTTGGCCGGCTCGTCGAGCACCACGGTGTGGGGATCGCCCAGCAACACCCCGGCCAGCCCCAGCCGCTGGCGCATGCCGAGCGAATACGTCTTCACCCGCCGGCCACCGACCGAGCGAAGGCCGACCAGGTCGAGCACTTCGTCGACGCGAGCCTTGGGCAGCCCATTGGATGCCGCCAACCAACGCAGGTGGTTGCGACCGCTACGGCCGGGGTGCACGTAACCGGCGTCGAGCAGTGCGCCGACCTCGTGCAGGGGCGACGACAGTTGCCGGTATGGCCGACCGTCGAACGAGGCACCGCCCGTGTCGGGGCGATCGAGACCGAGCATGCAGCGCATCGTCGTGCTCTTGCCGGAACCGTTGGGGCCGAGGAAGCCCGTGACCGTGCCCGGGCGGACCTCGAAGCTCAGATGATCAACCGCCGTGGTGCGCCCGAACCGTTTGGAGAGGTCGGAGACCGCTATCACGTCCCGGCATTTCCGGTGAACTCGTTGGCGACGATCTCCGGCGTGGCGCCATCGACGGTGAGGCGCGACATCAGCGACCGGAACGAGTCGGGCGTCAGTCGGGCACTGGTGGCGTCAACGACCGTCATCACGTCTGCGCCGCCGACGTCGACCGTCACCAACGGCAGGATCACATTGGTCGGAACCAGGTTCTTGTCGTCTTGCAAGACGGACAACGTCGCAGCCCCCAGCGCCGGGTCACCAGAGCGACCGACCCCGCAGTCGGCCGTGCCGGCGTTGACCGCTTCCAGGGTCTTGCCGACCGCTGCCGACACGATCGACTTGAACTCGATCTGATAGGTGTCCTTCAACCCGGCGGCACCGAGCGGCTTGGCTGTATCGAACCCATCCGGCGCGGCGAGCGTGGCGATGCCGGGCTTGGCGCCGAGGTCGCTCAACTTGGTGAGCGCATTCGTGTCGGTGAACGTCTTCGCGCAGAAGATCACATCCTTGTCCTCCGCTGTCGACGGCACGCCCATCTTCAAGGTGGCGGGCAACAGCTTGGAGATCACGGTCGCCTGCCCCGTGACGTCGGTCGGCACCACCGGCGTCGTGCCCGGAGCCTGCACGAGGTTGAACAGGCCCAGCGACGTGACACCCGCCAATTGCACCTCACCGCTGGACAACGCGGTCATCAGCTCGGCCGACGTGGCGAAGGGTCGCTTTCGGGCGACGCGAAACTCGGCCTTCTCCAACGCCTGGCCGTAGATCTCGGCGATCATCTCGCTGGTCGGGTCGGTCGTGGAACTGATCGTGATCTTCGGCTTCAGCGCGACCGTGGTGTCGGTCGACTTCGAGTCACCGCACGCAGCGAGGAACACGACGGTGGCAAGGGACAACTTGAGGGTCGACGAGGCACGCACGACGCAAGATCGTAGGCGGTCACGACCCGATTTTGTCGTGCAGGTCCCGCAATGACCGCGGGGAGTTTCCCGGCACCCCGGTAGGCCTGAGGCACTCCACAACTCAGCGGGGACGCAGGCGCAGGCCGGCCATGCCGCCGTCGACGGCGAGGGAGGTACCGGTCGTGGCCCCAGCATCGGGGCCGGCGAGGTACAGGATTGCTGCAGCAACTTCCTGTGCCGTCACGAGGCGACCCGATGGCTGGCGAGCCTCGAGCGCGGCGCGTTCGGCAGCGGGGTCGTCTGCTCGATCCAGCAACCGGGCAACCCACGGTGTGTCGGCGGTGCCCGGGTTCACGCAGTTGACGCGTATGCCTTCGTGCAGGTGGTCTGCGGCCATCGCCAGCGTCAACGACAGCACGGCACCCTTGCTCGCGCTGTACACGGCGCGGTCGGGCAAGCCGGCGGTGGCCGCGATCGAACAGGTGTTGACGACGGCGGCGTGTGTCGAGCGGCGCAGGTGCGGAAGGGCAGCGCGCATGACCCGCACCATGCCGAACACGTTCACGTCGAACACATGCCGCCACTCGTCGATGGGGTTCGTCTCGACGGTCCCCTGGGCGCCGATGCCGGCGTTGTTGACCACGATGTCGATGCCACCCATCGCCTCGGCGGCGTGAGCGACGGCGTCGGCCACCGACGCGTCGTCGGAGACGTCGGCGCGATGACAGATCGCGCCGGGTGGCGCATTCGACGGATCGAGGTCGACGACCGCAACGACGGCACCTCGCTCCATTGCCGCCGTGGCCACCGCGTAGCCGATCCCCGATGCGCCGCCGGTGACGAGCAATCGGAGGCCCTCGAGGTCGCGTGTCATGGTGCCTCCCGGCGTGCTGGTTGCAGTGAGTAGATCTCGGTGGCGTTTCCGCCGAGCACAGCCGCTCGATCGGTGGCCGACAGACCGCCGACAAACGTCTCGGCCAGTTCCACAACGCGTTCGTACGAGGCGGCAAGGGTGCAGACCGGCCAGTCGCTGCCGAACAGCAGGCGATCAGGGCCGAAGATGCTCAACGCGTGCTCGAGGTACGGGCAGACGTCGTCGGCCGTCCACGCCGACCAGTCGGCTTCGGTGACCAGACCAGAGATCTTTGCCGAGACGTTGTCGCAGTGCGCCACGGCGGCCAGATCGGTCGCCCACGGCTCCCACGTCGCGATTGCGATCGCCGGCTTGCCGAGGTGGTCGAGGACGAACCGGCTCTCGCCGATCTCGCTCGCTGCGGCGGCCACGGCCTCGAGTTGGTGAGGCGCGATCAGCAACTCGTTGACCAGCCCACGCGCGGCGACCTCGCGAAGGCCGTCCAGCACCGCGGGGCGCGCCAGCCAGGCTGGGTCCGGCTCATATTGCACGAGACTGCGGATCCCGACCAGCCAGCGCCCCGACGGCCTCGCCGACAACCGATCGAGTCGCTCGCCGACATCGGCCGCGGCGAGATCGACCCAGCCGACGACGCCTGCCACCTCTGGCGTCGCCGCAGCGAGGTCGAGCAGTTCCTCGGTCTCGGAGATGTCAGCAACGGCCTGCACGACAACACTGGCGCCGACTCCGTTCGCCTGGGCCTGCGTGACGAACTCGTCGATGCCGAAGCTCCGGCGGAGGGGATCCACGCCGTCGCCGGTCATCCACGGCTGATCACGCACGGCGAGATCCCAGACGTGATGGTGGGCGTCGATGCGTTCGGTCATCAGCCCGACGTCGTCCACGCCGGTCCATCCGGGAATCGGAACTCGGCGATCGACGATTCGAGCATCCGCGCACCGACGCCCGGGCCCGTCGGTGCCCGGTACCGGCCGGCGGTGACGACCACCGGATCGGTGAAGTGCTCGTGCAGATGATCGACGTACTCGATCCATCGATGGTCGGAGGTGCCGCTGACGGCCACGAAGTCGAACATCGCCAGGTGCTGCACCATCTCGCACAGGCCGACACCGCCGGCGTGCGGACACACCGGCACGTCGAACTTGGCGGCGAGCAGGATGATGGCGAGGTTCTCGTTGACACCACCGACACGGCAGGCGTCGATCTGTACGACATCGATCGCCTTAGCCTGCAACATCTGCTTGAAGATCACCCGGTTCTGCACGTGTTCACCCGTGGCCACCTTGATCGGCTGCACCGCGTTGCGGATCGCGAGGTGGCCGAGCACATCGTCGGGCGAAGTCGGCTCCTCGATCCAGTACGGGCTGAACGGGGCGAGCCTCGACATCCACTCGATGGCCTGGCCGACACCCCACCGCTGGTTGGCGTCGACCGCGATTCGCGCTTCGCCCCCGGCGGCCAGGCGAGCGACCCGCATGCGGCGGATGTCGGACTCGACGTCCGCGCCGACCTTCATCTTGAGCATCGTGAAGCCGTCGGCAACCGACTCACGCACCAACCGATCGACCTTGTCATCGTCATAGCCGATCCATCCCGCCGACGTCGTGTACGCCGGCAGCCCGTCGGCTTCGAGCTCTTTGATGCGTTCCGAACGACCCGGCGCCGACGCCTCGAGAATGGCGAGTGCGTCCGCCGGGGTGATGGCATCGTCGATGTAGGTGAAATCGATCTGCCGGACGATCTCTGCGGGGCTCAGGTTCGCCAACACTCGCCACAAGGGTTGGCCATCGAGACGGCAACGCAGGTCCCACGCCGCGTTCACCACCGCCCCGATGGCCATGTGCATCACACCCTTCTCCGGGCCGAGCCAACGCAGTTGACCATCCCACGTCAGGTCGCGTGCCAACACACCGACATCGGCAACGAGATCGGCGACGTTGCGACCGACGAGGTACGGCGACAGCGCACGTACCGCGGCACAGGCGACGTCGTTGCCACGGCCGGTCGTGAAGAGCAGCGAGTACCCGACGACGTCGGGATCACTCGTGCGCAACACGACGTAGGCCGCGGAGTAGTCGGGTTCGGGGTTCATCGCGTCCGATCCGTCCAACCCTTGCGAGGTGGGAAAGCGCACGTCGACGACCTCGAGCGTGGTGATGCAGGTCATCTCTGTCCCTTGCTGGTCGAGGTGGCCCTCGGCGAGTCGATATCAGCCGCCGAAGTCGGCAGCATTGTCCTTGGTGACCATCGCCGTGCCCGTGTCGATGTTTGCTGCAACCGTCTTGCCGGCGGTGATGGCATCAAGCGCGGCTTGGGCTCCATCGGTGCCCATCTTGGCAGGGAACTGGGCAACGGATGCCAACTCCGTACCGGCGACGATTGCCGTGACC
>JAYVOI010000109.1:0-5501 GCA_043758005.1 Ilumatobacteraceae bacterium | reverse complement strand
GATCGTTCGGTGCGAGGTAAGTCAGCGTTGGCAGCGGGGGCAGAAGCAGGTCGAGCGGCCCCCGGAAACGATCCGCACGATCTCGGCGCGCCCGCAGGTCAGGCATCGCTGGCCAGCTCGGTCGTAGACACGGTGGTCGAGTTGGAAGCTGCCACCGTCGCCCATCACGTCGACGTACTGCGTGTCGCTCAAGGTGCTGCCGCCGGCATCGATCGCGGTCTGCAGGATCGAGTGGATCGCGTCGTGGAGCCGTCGCACCTCAGCGGGCTTCAATGTGTTGGCCAACCGATCAGGTCGCAACTTGGCCCGATGGAGGATCTCGTCGCAGTAGATGTTGCCGATGCCGGCGATCACGTGCTGGTCGAGCAGCAGCGGCTTCAGCTGGCGGGCACGACCCCGGAGAATGCCGGCGAGTTGCGACACGGACAGCCCGTCGGTGATCGGGTCGACGCCGAGCTTGGCCAGCTCGGGCAGTTCGACATCGACGTGATCGGGATCGAACACCACCATTTCGCCGAACGTGCGAGGATCGACGAACCACAGCTCCTGCGCCGGCTCGCCGGAGAGGTGCAAGACGACGTGAGTGTGGGCGGGGCGCAACGAGCCGGCCTCGCTGACCAGCACCCGCCCGCTCATCCGCAAGTGGATCATCAGTGCTTCACCGGTGTCGAGTTCGCACACGATGTACTTGCCGCGGCGTCCGATCGAGGTGATCGTGGCACCGGTCAGGCCGTCGATCAGCGCCTGAGGTGAGGTCCGACGGACCGTGCGCTCACGGCCGACCTCGACGCGATCGATGCGACGGCCGACGACGAACGACACCATGCCGCGCCGAACCGTCTCGACCTCGGGGAGCTCCGGCACGGACTACCCCTCGGCGGCGAGCACGTCGTAGGCCTCGGACGCCGCCTGTTGCTCGGCCAGCTTCTTCGACTTGCCTTCGCCTTGGCCAAGGGCGGTGCCGTCGACGAGCACGGTTGCCTTGAACAGCTTGGAGTGATCGGGCCCCGACTCGGTCAGCAGGTAGACGGGCGCCGTGTCGTACAGCCGGGCGGTCAGCTCCTGCAGCACGGTCTTGTGATCCAAGCGGTCGAGCTGGCCGGCGGCGACGTCGAGCCGATCGCTGAACAGGCGGGCGACCAACGCCTTGGCCGCATCGACCCCGCCATCGAGGTAGACAGCGCCGAGCACGGCCTCTAGAGCATCGGACAGGATCGAGCTCTTCTGCCGCCCGCCGGCCGCATCTTCGCCCTTGCCGAGCAACAGCCACTCACCGAGCCCGATCGATTCGGCGACATCGGCCAGGGCAGTCGCGTTGACCACGCTCTTGCGCAGGTCGGTCAGCTTGCCCTCTGGTAGATCGCTATGACGTCGATAGGCGATCTCGGCCACGACCCAACCGAGCACGGCATCACCGAGGAACTCGAGACGCTCGTTGGAAGGCTGGCCGCCGACCTCGGCACACCAGGAACGGTGCGCAAGGGCCCGGCGGAGTAGCTCCGGATCGTCGAAGTCGTACCCGAGCCGACGGCTCAGAACACCCAGACCAGCAGTGACGTCGGTCGTGATCACGCTTCCCGGACGCGGGCGTAGACGTAGTCGACCGCGTCACGCACGGTCTTCAGATCGACCAGATCCTCGTCCTCGATCCGAAAGCCGACCGACCGCTCGCTGAGGTCTTCCTCCAGCGCTTCGACCAGTTCGATCAGGGCCAACGAGTCAGCGTCGAGGTCATCGACGAACGACTGCCCTTCGGAGATGGTCGATGACTCGATCTCCAAGATGTCGGCCAAGTTGGCGCGGACGATCTCGAAGACTTCATTGCGGTCGAGCGGACCCTGTTCGACATCGGTCTCGGCAGGCACGGGTGAACACTCCTCGGTGTTGTTAGCAGCGCGGGAGCCTAGCGCCTCGGGTGATGCAGGGCGGATCAATCGACGGCTATTCGTGCAGCGCGACCGCCGAGCGGATCTCGTCGACCAGACGGTGTTCGACCATCTCGTGGGCGAGCTTGATGGCATTCAGCATGGCCTTGGAGTTGGACGAGCCGTGGCTGATGATGCACACGCCGTCGACGCCCAGCAGCATCGCCCCGCCATAGGTGTCGGGGCTGACCTGCTCGTAGAGCGGCAGCAGGGCCGGCAGCAATGCATCGGCGTGCGGCTTGTAGTGCTCCTCGGCGCCGAATGCCTCGAGCAGCGCATTGAGGATGACCCGCAGCCCACCTTCGAGCGCCTTCAACACCACGTTGCCGGTGAACCCGTCGGTCACGATCACGTCGGCGGTCTTCTTCATCACATCGCGACCCTCGACGTTGCCGATGAAGTGGATGCCCGGCGCGTGCGACAACAGTTCGTACGCCTCTTTGCGCAACGTGTCGCCCTTGCCAGGCTCTTCGCCGATCGACAACAGGCCGACCGATGGACGGTCGATACCGAAACGATGGCGGGCATACACCGAGCCCATCTGGCCGAACTGCACCAACCACTCCGGCTGCACCTCGGCATTGGCGCCGGCGTCGAGCAGGATGTTGGGGCTGTGGCCCGGAACCGGGATCGGGGTGGCGATCGCCGGGCGGCTGACGCCCTTGATCCGGCCCATGCGCAACAGAGCCGAGGCCATCGTCGCACCGGTGTTGCCGGCCGAGACCATCGCCGAGGCCTTGCCGTCGCGCACTGCCTCGGCGGCGCGCACCAGTGTGGAATCCTTCTTGCGACGAACGCCCTGTGCGGCGTCGTCGTCCATCATGATGACCTCGGAAGCAACGATCAGCTCCAGGTCACCGCGCCCTTCGAGATCGGCAGGGCCGACCAGCACGACAGGGATGCCCAATGCAGCCGCAGCGTGCGCACCGGCGAGGATCTCGGCCGGAGCCCGATCACCGCCCATCGCGTCGACGGCGATCGGCAACATCGAAAAGGTGTGGTTCAGCCGACGTCGATGGCGACGCGGTCTTTGTACCAACCGCAGGCCGGGCACACCGTGTGCGGCAGCTTGGCGGCGGCACAGCGTGGGCACACGCTGCGCGACGGCGCCGAGAGCTTCCACGCGCCAGCACGGTGGCTACGCGACTTCATCTTCGATTTCTTCTTCTTGGGAACGGCCACGGCAGTCTTCCTTGACGAAACGAGCTACGAGAGGTTAGCGGGACACGGGCCCGTTGCGGCTACTGCTCGGGCAGATTCACCTTGAGTTGGCTCAACGCCTCCCACCTCGGGTCGACGACCGCCGTGACGCAATCGCAGCTCGCGGTGTTGAGGTCGATCCCGCACGTCGGGCACAGACCCGCACAATCCAGTCGGCACAGCGGCGCCAATGGGGCGTCGAGCAGGATGATCTCACGAACCATCGCGGCCAAGTCGATCTGATCGCCGACGATCTCGAAGGCATCAGGATCGGTGAGAACGACCTGGTACAACTCGCGGATCTCGCCCAGCACAACGCCTGCGGCCGGGGCCAGGCAGCGGCGACACGAGTCAGCCCATGGTGCGCTGACCTGCCCATCGACGACGAGGCCGTCGGTCAAGGACTCCAGCCGCAGTGAGACTTCAACCGTCGCATCCGGATCGAACCGGGGGTCGACGATGCCGAGGTCGGCAATCGTCGGTTCGAGGTTGAACCGTCGCTCCGAGCCGGGTCGGCGCAGCAGTTCGGCCGCGTTGATCAACAGCGGATTCATCTCACCCAGGATAACGGCGGGTGGTTTATCCGCGATCTTGATCGAAGAACCCCTTGGTGGGATCCTCTTCCTCGACAGCCTCGTCAGCGCGGTGAGCACCGATCGACAGGCGAGATCGGCCGGCATGAACGGTCTTTTGCAGCTTGTCGAGCAGGATCTCGAAGCTGCCGAGGCGCTGATCGAGGAAGTCCTCGGTCTCGTGCCGCAAGCGCCGGGAGTCGGCATCGGCGGCTTCGCTGATCTGGCGGGCCCTCGTCTCGGCGGCGCGGACGACCTCGGTTCGCTGCACCATTCGCTCGGCCTGCACACGCGCTGCTTCGAGCAACTCGTCGGCTTCGCGACGCGTCTTGGACACGAACTCCTGACGCTCCTTGATCATCCACCGCGCTTGGCGCATTTCATCCGGCAAGCGGTGCAGTGACTCTTCCAGCAACTCGATGATCTCGTCGCGGTCGATGCGCGGCGATGAGGACAACGGCATCGTCGGCGCCGAAGCGATGATGTCGATCGCCCGGCGAAGCAAGGTCTCGGCGTCGCCGACATAGCCATTCGTGCTGCGCACGAAGGCGTCGGAATCGTCGAACTCCTCCTCGTCTTCGAACTCGTCGTGCTTGTCGTCGTACGTCATTCCTGCAGCCAAGATAGGCCTCAAAACACCTCGTCGCGTGGATGGACCCTCGACAACTGGGCCGCGACGGGGTGCGGAACCAGCGCCGAGACATCGCCGCCATAGTGCGCAATCTCACGAATGAAGCGACTGCTGATCGACACCAATGCCGGCTTGCAGGGCAGATACACGGTCCGGACCCCACTGACGGCGTGGTTGGTGTGGGCCATCTGCTGCTCGACCTCGAAGTCGCCACCGGTTCGCAGGCCCTTGACGATGAACGCCGCGGCAACCTCGCGCGCGGCGTCGACCGCCAGCCCACCGAACGCCACGACCTTCACCGATGGCATGTACTCGATGCTGTTGCGGATCATCTCGACACGCTCGTCGAGGGTGAACATGCCGCTCGGCTTGGTGGGGTTGTGCATGACACCGACCACCACTTCTCCGAACAGGGCGACCGACTGCTCGATCACGTCGAGGTGCCCGAGGTGAAAGGGATCGAAGCTGCCCGGGTAGAGCACCGTGATCATGGGAGGAGTCGTTCGAGGGGCCATGCGGCGACTCACGCTAGTCGTTCGAGTTGCGTCACCCAGGTCCGGCCGTAGCGCCGCGACCTGACTGCTTCCCAACCCTCGGGAGGCTCGATTGGGCGACCGGCTTCGGCCACGACGTCAGGAACCTGTAGCACGGTCAGCAGCTGTTCCCACCCGTCGAACTCGTAGGGGGGATCGATCAGGGCGAGGCCGATGCCGCGGAGCGCGGGAACCCACGCCGGCACGTCGGACGTGACGACGGTCGTGCGTTGCTCGAGCCCGAGCGCGCTGATGTTGGCGCGGAGTGCATGCAGTGCGGCGCGGTCGCGTTCGACGAACACACAGGTCGCTGCTCCGCGGGACAACGCCTCGATCCCGAGCGCCCCTGAGCCGGCGAACAGGTCGACGACGGCCGCTCCATCGATGAGGCCGGCGCTGTCGAGGGAGTTGAACACAGCCTGGCGAACCTTGTCGGTCGTCGGCCGGGTGGCCAGGCCGTCTGGGACCACCAGCTTGCGTCCTCCGAACTCGCCGGAGACGACCCGGATCATGCCCCGACCCCGCTGATGATCCAGCCGCCGATGACCACCTGATCGAGCAGTGGCGCACCCACGGCAAGGCAGATCTCGTTGGGATGCGGGCAATCGAGGACGATGAGGTCACCGCGCTTGCCGACATC
>JAYVOI010000108.1:0-12706 GCA_043758005.1 Ilumatobacteraceae bacterium | reverse complement strand
TAAAGCTGGTGAGGACTCAATGAGGACTGGCACCGCATAGCTGAACGTGAAACAGCAGGTCAGTCCCCATACCCCGGGTCGCTCGGCCAGTTCGGCTGGAAGAGGTGCCACTGTTCGGGGGCACGGCGGATCAGGAACTCCAACTCCCTCGCCAGGGCCTGCGTCACTCTGCTGACATCTTCGCGGAGGCCGGCACGCCGAACGATCGGTACCGGTGGCCGCACAAGCGCATGATGGCCGTTGTACCTGGCGGTGAAGTAGCAACCGACCGGTAACAGCGGCGCGCCCGTGCGGATCGACAAGGTCGCCGGGCCGGCTGGCAGCGTGGTCCGTTCGCCGAAGAACTCGACCTCGACACCTGATCGATCGAGGTCGCGATCGCACAGCAGGCACACCGTTTCTCCGGCGCGAAGAGCCTTCAGCACTGCTGGGCCCGCCTTCGGCCCGGTGGGCACGACGGTCATGCCGAGCTCCTTGCGGAGATCCGCGAACCATTCGAACAGCTCCGGCGGGTCGAGGGCCTCGACGACCACGGTCATCTTGTGACCCTGATCGGTCATCCAGCGCCCGGCCCACTCCCAGCCGCCGAGGTGCGGGAGGGCGAGGATCACGCCGTTGCCCTGCTCGATTCCATCGAGCACCTGCTGCCAGCCCTCGATCGTGAACGGTCGGGCGACCGCGGCCTTCGACATCGTCGGCAACCGAAAGCTCTCCACGTAGTACCGGGCGTAGTAATCGAACGCTTGCTGCACGGCGACGCGCAGCGACGTGCCGCGCAATTGCGGATTGACGCGCTGCAGATGGCGCTCGACCATCCGTCGCCGTGCGGGACTGGCGAAGCTGGCGCCGAACCCGATCGACGCGGCGGCGCCGGCCGCCATCGGGCCTGGCATCATCCGCGCCGCGAGGGACCCCAATCGATAGGTGTTGACGGTTGCCGCATCAGTCAGGCGTTTCCGGGCGTCAGCGAACTCGTTGTCGGCCACGGCTCAGCTCACGATCGAAACGGTCAGGGTCGACGGCCAGGACGGGAGATCCGCGTGTGTCGGCGCTCGGTGCGCACCACTCGTCGCGTCTGGCGCCGGCTGCGGCGCATCTCGATTCTCGCTGCGGTGACCGGTGCAACGGCCGCCTGCTTCCACACCTTCACGAACCGTTGTCCGGCGGTGATCGCGGTGAGCACCAGCATCACCCACAGCATGGGGATCAGCAAGATCGGGAACAGCAACCCGATGCACAAAGCGATGATTCGCTCGGCGCGCTCCATCAGGCCACCCTTGGCATCGAGCCCCAACGATTCGGCCTTTGCTCGCTGGTAGGAGATCACCGAGCTGAGCGCCATGACGGCGAACGGCAAGATCGACATGTGCGGCGAATCGTGCGACGCCAGGTACCAGGCAACGCCGCCGAACAACGTGGCATCGGTGACCCGATCGACCACGGAGTCGAAGTATGCGCCGCGTTGACTGGACGAGTTCGATGCCTTGGCCAGCGCACCATCGAAGAGATCGGGAAGCGCCGCACAGATCACCAGGACGAGGCCGAGGCGCAGCTCGCCGAACCCGATCGCCACCGCAGCGCCGACGGCAACCACGATTCCGACGATGGTGAGATGGTCGGGAGTGAGTTTCGTCTTGCGCAGCACGTTGCCGATCGGCTTCACCGCTCGGTCGATAGGCGCACGGAACTTTCCGTCGAACATTGAGTCCAGCTTACTCGGGGAACCGCTGAGGCCGGGCGTGCGTCGACAGTCGGCGCGCGAGGTGCCACGATGTGTGAATGAGCAGTTCCTCCCCAAGCGACCTGGCGGTCACCCTCCGATCAGTCCCACGACGCCTTCGTGAAGCTGTCGGTGACAACCCGGCCGGTCCCACCGCTGGGATCACGGCCGAACTGAACGAACAGATCGGCATCGCCGCAGGATTGATGCACAGCGCATCAGAACCGACTGCCATTGCCGATGCGATCGATGCTGTTCCCGCTGACGCGTGGGACGAAGGCACGTTGAACTCGCTCCGCACGACAGCACTCGACATCGGCCGGTTGCTGCGCGCCATCGCTGCAGTTGCCGAGGGAGACGGCGACGACGACTGACGCCGAGTCAGTTCGAGCGCTGGACCTCGTCCCAGTCGTCTTCCGGGTTGTTCTCGGTGAGATGAGCGATGACAGTGCCATCGACCGCGTCGACCAACACGAGTGACCGCTGCCGGGGCGGGCTCTCGGCCGAATAGACGAGCACGCGCCACGTCGGCCGGCTGCGCAGACCACGCCACACCTGCTGCGCCGACGCATGCCCGACCGGAAAGCCGACGGCAGCCTGCGCCGAGACCAACGCCTGCTTTTCGTCGATGTGCATCTTCCATCCCGAGGTCAATGACATCAGCCCGACCGCACCGAGCAGGATCGCGGCCCAGACCATGCCGCTGTTGACGAGTACGGGATCGTGCCCACGGCGCCACAACCACAGCAGCACGCACACCGCGGCGATGCCGAAGTACAGGTAGGCCGGTCGGCGGCGCCGGCTGTTGTCGGGGAACTGGTACGGCCCGACGTACTCGGTGGCGTTGAGATCGTCCGGCAGCGAGTCGCGTAGGTCTTCGGTGTCGCTCATGGCGTCGGCCAGGCTACCTGGGCCACGCTGACCGCAGCCGGGACGCCGTGTCGGTGAGCGCTTCGGGCAGGGTGCGCGTATTGGCGATCGCTGTCATGAAGTTGCCGTCGCCGACCCAGCGAGGCACGACGTGCACATGAAGGTGCTCGCTGACGCTGCCGCCGGCAGGACGTCCGAGGTTGACGCCGACGTTGACGCCCCCGGGTTGGTATGCGGCTTTGACTGCTCGCACAGCATCGGTGACCGTCAGCCAGAGTTCAGTGGTCTCGGCAGCATCGAGGTCCTCGAGGTTGGCGATCTCCCGGTACGGCATCACCAGCGTGTGCCCTGTCGCATACGGGAACGCGTTGAGGATCGCGAACACGTGCTGACCTCGGTGCACGATGTTGCACTCCTCGTCGGTCATGCCCGAGTTCAGGATCGCCGTGAACACACTGCCCTCGACGGGCGGCTCCGTCGACACCCCGCCGACGTAGGCGGCTCTCCAACCGTTCCAGAGCCGCTCGTAGGTGTCCACAGGGCGAAATTACTCCGCGACGATCATTTCCCCGCGACTACGGTTGGCAGCGTCCGTTCGAGAAGGCGCGCTGGCGCAGAAAGGGGGAAGGTCATGAACATCATTGCCTTCGTCCTCCGCGCCCCCTTCTACACGTAGGCACCGAACGGATCGGTGCCACCAAGCACCGAGGAGTTCATCGTGTCCACACGACCACGTCGTCGCTTCGACGACGACGATTTCGAACCGCCCGCACCACGCCGGGCACCCGCCGACGACGATCACATCGACGACGGCATCACCTATTCCACCTATCCCGACGCCACCCACGGCCCGGCGCCATTGCCGGAGTGGGTGTCGACATCGGCCGCAGCCGTCGATACCGATCTCGGCGTGTTCAAGACCGGCAAGGAAGCCGACGTGTCGCTGATTCGTCGCAACCACGACGACCGCAGCGTGCTGCTGGCCGCCAAGCAGTACCGCGACGCGCAGCACCGCATGTTCCATCGCGATGCCGGCTATCTCGAAGGTCGCCGAATGCGCAAGAGCCGCGAAACACGAGCCGTCGAGACGCGCACCGCCTTTGGGCGCGAGCTGATCGCCGGGCAATGGGCCCACGCCGAGTTCGCGGTGCTGTCACGGTTGTGGTCGGCAGGCGCAGCTGTCCCGTACCCCGTTCAACTCGTGGGCACAGAGCTGATGATGGAGTTCATCGGCGACGCCGACGGTGTTGCAGCACCGCGATTGGCACAGCTTCGGCCATCGGTCGACGAAGCCAGCGCGTTGTTCGCCCAGATGCGCGAGGTGCTCGGCCGCCTCGCCGACGCGGGCTACACCCATGGCGACCTGTCGCCGTACAACGTGCTGGTGCACCACGGCCGCGTCGTGCTGATCGATCTCCCGCAGGCGGTCGATCTGGTCGGCAACCCGCAGGGCTTCGAGTTCCTGCGCCGTGACTGCGACAACATCTGCAACTGGTTCCTGGCACGCGGTGTCGATGCCGCGCCATCGATCTTGTATGACGACCTGATGCTGTCCGTGCCCCGCGTCTGACCGCAACAAGCGTCAGGTCCGCCTGGCGTCTTCGCCGCAACTTCGTCGCTGCCAGGTCGCTGAGCGACCTCGGAGCGACAGAGATCGAGTGAGCCGCCGGGCTCAGGTCACGGCGAGTTGGGCATCGACCTCGGCGCGCAGCCGACTGATGAACTCGTCGAGTTGCACCCCGCGCTCGACCTCGCCGCCACGCGGGTTCACCCCAAGCGTGCCGGCGGCCACATCGTCGTCACCCACGACCAACACATACGGAATCTTCTCGAGTTTGGCGGAGCGGATGCGCTTGCCGAGCTGATCGTTGGCATCGACGATGTCGACGCGGAAGCCTTCGGCCGCGAGCCGTTCGACGACTTGTGCAGCATGCGCCTGGTGCGCCTCGGCGACCGGGAGCACTCGCGCCTGCACCGGGGCCATCCACGTCGGGAACGCGCCCGCGTAGTGCTCGAGCAGCACCCCGAAGAATCGCTCCAGCGAACCGAACAAGGCGCGGTGCAACATGATCGGCCGATGGCGAGCGTTGTCGGCCCCCACGTACTCGAGGTCGAAGCGCTCGGGGTGATTGAAGTCGAGTTGGATCGTGCTGAGCTGCCACGTGCGACCGATGGCATCGCGCACGTCGATGTCGATCTTCGGACCGTAGAACGCGGCGTCGCCTTCTTTGACCTTGTATGGCAAGCCGTACTTGACCAGGGCCGCGCGCAGGCCCTCGGTGGCCTTGTCCCAGATCACATCGTCGCCGACGTACTTGTCGGGGTCCTTGGTCGAGAGGTTGGCGGTGAACTCATCGAAGCCGAAGGCACGCAACACGCTCATGACGAAGTCGAGCAGCGACGCAATCTCATCCTGCATCTGATCTTCGGTGCAGAAGATGTGACTGTCGTCTTGTGTGAACCCGCGGATTCGCATCAGCCCGTGCAACGTGCCGGCGCGTTCGTATCGGTAGACCGTGCCCAGCTCGAACAACCGCATCGGCAGTTCGCGGTAGCTGCGCTGCCGTGCGCCGAAGATCAAGCAATGCATGGGGCAGTTCATCGGCTTCATGTAGTACGTGCCGTTGTCCAACTCCATCGGCGGGTACATGCCGTCCTTGTAGAAGCCGAGGTGGCCCGACTTCTCGAACAGGTTGCCGTTCGACAGGTGCGGCGTGAAGACGAATTGGTAGCCGCCCTTGTCGTGACGCTCGCGGCTGTAGTCCTCCATCAACTTGCGCACGATCGCACCCTTCGGGTGCCAGACGGCCAACCCGCCGCCGAGCTCGTGCGGGAAGCTGAGCAGGTCGAGCTCGGTTGCCAACTTGCGATGGTCGCGCTTCTCGGCCTCCTCGAGGCGGTGGAGATGGTCGGCCAACGCCGCCTTGCTCTCCCACGCCGTGCCGTAGATGCGTTGCAGCATCGGGCCCTTCTCGTTACCTCGCCAATACGCGCCGGCGACTTTCATCAGCTTGAAGTGGCCGAGCTTGCCGGTCGACGGGACGTGTGGGCCGCGACACAGGTCGACAAACTCTGGCGTGTTGCGGTAGATGCTGATGGTCTCGCCGCCACCGATCTCGCCGGCATCCTCGCTGTCCGCGGCCCCGGTCGACACCCGCTCGATGATCTCGCATTTGTACGGCTGGTCGGCGAACAGCTTCAGGGCATTGGCCGGCGACAGCTCGTCGCGCACGAACGATTGGTCGGCCTTGACGATCTCGGCCATCTTGGACTCGATCGCGGCCAGGTCGTCGTCGCTGAACGTCTTGCCGCCCGGCAGTTCGAAGTCGTAGTAGAAGCCGTTCTCGATGGCCGGCCCGATCGAGAACTTGGCGCCGGGGAACAACTGGGTCACGGCCTGGGCCATGACATGCGCTGTCGAGTGGCGCAACACGTGCCGACCCTCGTCGCTGTCGGCGGTGATGATCGCCAACGCCGCCCCGTCGGGCAGTTCGCGGCCGAGATCCCACTCCTCGCCGTTCACCACAGCGGCGACGGCTGCCTTGGCCAGGCGAGAGCCGATCGACTCCGCCACGGTGGTCGCGGTGGCACCCTGCGGGAGGGAGCGCGGCGAGCCATCGGGAAGTGTGATCGTGATATCGGCCATAGGCCGACGAGTCTACGAGGGCATCACCGGCCGACGACCGGCATATTCACGAGTGGGCGAGCCGGCTCACGCCCCGACCAACTCCGTTTGCCGGTCGGCCACGGTTGCGACCTTGGCCACCACGGTTGGCTCGGTCTCAGCCGTCTTGCCCGCGTACACGTTGCGGTAGTCCTGACCGGTCAGGTCTCGGATCTCGAACATCAACTCGTCGGTGACCTGACGCAACACCATGTGGTCGTCGCCGCGACTGCGGTACCGCTCGACGTTGATCGGCCGGCCGATCTTGATCGTGCACTGACCGCGCAGCTTGGGGACCTTGGCATCGGGCGGTTGGATCTCGCGCGTGCCGATGATGCCGACCGGAAACATCGGGCATCCGATCTTCAATGCCAACCGTGCAGCGCCAGTACGTCCCTTGTGCAGGATGCCGTCGCGGCTGCGCGTACCCTCCGGAAAGATGCCGAAGAGTTCTCCCCGGCGAAGCACCGCTTCTGCCGTGTCGAGCGCTGCCTGGCTCTTGTCGCCGCCACCGCGATCGATCGGGATCATCCCCATCAGCGGGAACAGGTACTTGGTCTTCCACGAATCCATGTACTCGGCCTTGCCGACGAAGCTGATGTTGCGCGGCACATGCAGCATCAGGAAGGCGCTGTCGAGGAAGCTGACGTGATTGGGGCACAGGATCGCCGGACCCTCGGCCGGAAGGCGATCAAAGCCCTGCAGCTCGAAGGTCCACAGTCGCTTCGAGACGGGGCGCACCACGCGGCGCACCCGCTGTTGTGCCTTGCCTGCCCCCTCGATGTTCACGTGGTCATCGTACGTCGCCCGGTTGACGGGATGTTCTCCGCCCGACGAATTGACCGTGAACTCTCGGCAGCGTCGACAAAATCAGATGTCGACGCCGAGCAACGCGGCAGCGTCGCCCACGCCATGTCCCGCGGCCGCTGCGGCATCGATCGCCGCCAGGGCACCCGGCGTATCGAGGTCGTCGTCGAGCGCGGCGCGAGCATCGTCGAGGGCGGCACTGCCTGCGCCCGATTTGCACCACAGCGCCAACCGATCGGCGTTCCTCGGCATGAGGGTGTCGTCCCACTCCCACTCGCGTCGGTAGTGATGTTCGATGATCCCGAGTCGAATCGCCCTCGGGTCCCATTCCTGGCGAAGCGCGTCGACGAAGACCAAGTTGCCCAGGCTCTTCGACATCTTGTGGCCGTCCATGTACACCATCGCCACGTGCATCCAGTGGCGCACGAACGGATCACCCGTCGCGGCCTCGCTCTGAGCCCGCTCGCACTCGTGGTGGGGGAAGATGAGGTCGGTGCCGCCACCATGCAGATCGATGGTCGTGCCCAGCTCGCGCAGCGCCAGCGCAGAGCATTCGATGTGCCAGCCTGGCCGGCCGGGGCCCCACATCGTGTCCCAGCTCGGTTCGTCATCGGCAGACGGGTGCCACAACACGAAGTCGAGCGGATGCCGCTTGTGCGGATCGTCGATGTTTCCACCGCGCTCTCGAGCGAGGTCGATCATCTCCTCCGGCGAGTAGTGGCTGATCGAACCGAAGGACGGGAACTTCGACACGTCGAAGTACACGCTCCCACCAGCCTGATAGGCAAAGCCCCGGTCGAGGACCATGCCGATGAAGCCACGAATGTCGGGGATGGCCGACGAGGCACGCGGTGTCGAAGACACGGGCAGCGCGTTGAGGGCCTCCATGTCGCGCTCGAAGCGCGCCTCCTCCCCTGCTGCCAGGTCGAGGTAGTGCACGCCGAGCTGTCGGGCTTTGGCGAACAAGGGGTCGTCGACGTCGGTCACGTTCCGCACGCATTTCACCGTGTGGCCCATGTCGATCAGCCGGCGCTGCAGCACGTCGTAGGCGATGAATGTGGCGGCATGGCCGAGATGAGTCGCGTCGTAGGGCGTGATGCCGCACGTGTACATCGTCACCTCGTCATCGGCTTCGAATGGTACGACGGCGCGGCGCGCGGTGTCGTAGAGACGCATGGTCAGCCCAACGCCCTCGGGTCCTGGCGGATTCCCGTCAATTTGGGCGCGACGCGGGTCTTGTAGCGCACGTTGAGTTGCAGCAGGACAGCGGTGAAGGCCTCGATCGCGGTGGCGTTGGACAGCTCACCGGAATCCAGCGGCCGGCATCCGGGGATCTTCGAGACGATCTCACTGATCGTCTCGACCGCCGCTGGGTCGTCGCCGCAGATCAACACATCGCTGTCGATGGGCTGGCCGAGATGGCCGAGCTCGGTCGCCGGGAGGTGATGGAACGCGGCGACCACGCGGCAGCCGGGCACCGCGGCCTGCACGTGCGCGGCAACGCTGCCGCGCGGCGGCACGAGTGGTTGGAACTCGTGGCCCACCCGAACCAACGCGTTGGCCATGCTGACGACGACCTTGCCCTCCAACGCGGCAGCGTTCTCCTGGGCGGTTGTCGCGGCAGAGTCCCACGGCGTGGCGATCACCACCACATCGCAGTCCGCTGCCGCAGGGTTGTCTCCGTACGAGAGCAGGGACTCGAGATCAGGCCACTTGGCGACGAGACCGTCGCGCGCCTCCATCGCTCGATATTTCGAGCGTGAGCCGATGACCACGGGGAAGCCGATGGACGCCAGACGACCAGCAAGCGCACTACCCGCCGGCCCGGTACCACCGAGAATGCCAATTCGCATCATCGCAGCCTTGCACACCGTCGACGCTCTTCACCAAGGTCATCCCCGGGGGCCGGCAACCCGACATGGCTACGATCGTGCACATGGGTCTGCTCGACGGCAAGAACATTGTGATCACCGGAGTCCTGACGGATGCCTCGTTGGCGTTCGGAGTCGCGGCCCTCGCCCAGCAAGAAGGCGCCAACATCGTGCTCACCGGCGCCGGGCGGGCACTGAGTCTCACCGAGCGCGTGGCCCGGAAGTTGCCGCAGCCGGTCGACGTCTACGAGCTCGACGTCACGGTGCCCGAGCACCTCGACAACGTGCGAGCGGCCCTCGAGAAGAAGTGGGGCCGAGTCGATGGTGTGCTGCACGCGATCGGCTTCGCTCCAGCGGCGTGCCTCGGCGAGGACTTCATGGAACCCACGTGGAGCGATGTCTCTGTGGCGCTGCACATCAGCGCCTACTCCTTGAAGGCCCTGGCCGATGCCTTCGCGCCGCTGATGACCAATGGTGGATCGTTCGTCGGGCTCGACTTCGACAACACCGTGGCCTGGCCCGCCTACAACTGGATGGGGGTCTCCAAGTCGGCGCTCGAGAGCATCAGCCGGTACCTCGCTGTCGCGCTCGGCGGCCGGGGCATCCGCTCCAACCTCGTCGCTGCCGGCCCGGTGAAGACCATGGCGGCCAAGAGCATCCCCGGGTTCAAGAAGTTCGAGGATGTCTGGGACGACCGCGCCCCGCTCGGATGGGATGTCACCGATTCATCGGCGGTCGCCAAGGCTTGCATCGTGCTGCTCAGCGACTGGTTCCCGGCAACGACCGGCGAGATCATCCACGTCGACGGCGGCTACCACGCCACCGGCGCCTGAGGCGCCATGACCGCTCCCGCTGAGCCCGATCCGGCTGGAGTTGCGTCGAAGCGTTGGCCGCGCTGGCTCCCATTTGCCGCCGCAGCGGCGCTCGCGGCGGTCATCGTCATCATCATCGTCGCCTCTTCGGGCGGAGACGACAACACGACGGGCGGTTCGGCGCTCACCAGCGAGATCGGCACCGGGCAATCGGCCGTCGCCAACAGTTCCGCGGCGACCAGCGAGGCCTCGGTTCAACCGGTGGGTTCCGAAGCACTGACCACCACCGAACCCGCGGCGGCCGGCTCGACCGCGGGTGCACCATCCACCACCGCCGCACCGACAGTAGCAACGGGAGCGGGCACGACCGTGGCGGTCGGGCCGACCACCGTTCCCGCGACGCCGGGCATCGCGCTCGGCCAAGCCGACGTCTTCGCCGTGCTCGGCAACACCTCGGTCGCGTCAGGCGGGGCGACAGTGATTGCCGGGCAGGTCGGGGCCAGCAATGGTCCGATTCGAGGGCTCTCGGCGATCGACAACCCGGCGGGGATGACCATCGTCAGCCCGCAGTCGGCACTCGTCGCGCAGCAGTCCGTTGACGATGCGGTTGCCGACATCGACGGTGGCGCCGCGACTCCGGTGGCGGCACTCAGCGGGAAAACCATCGGGCCGGGAACCCACTCAGCTCCGGCCTTCGACATCAGCGGGACGCTGACCCTCGACGGCGGAGGGGACCCCAACGCCGTGTTCGTCTTCGTCACGACCGACACCCTGACCATCGCCGGCTCGAGCCAAGTCGTCCTCACCGGTAGTGCTCAGGCGTGCAACGTCTTCTGGCGCATCGGCTCGTCGGCGACGCTCGGCACGGGTTCGAGCTTCGTCGGGACGGTGATCGCCGATGCGTCGATCACCGCGGCCGCCAACAGCGACGTCGACGGGCGTCTGATCGCCCGCAACGGCTCGGTGACCTTGGACACCGCCTCGATCACCGTGCCCACCTGTGCGTGAAGTGCCGCGCCGCCGGCACGAACCGGTCAGACCCGGGTTTTCGAACCCTTGGCCGAAGCAGTCGTTCGCACTGCCGCCCGTTTCGCTGTTCTGGCGGTCTTCTTCGCACCAGACTTGACGCTGCGAACGGTCTCGACGGCCCCGTCGGTCGCTGAAGTGGCCGCGCTTCGCACGTTCTTCGCCCGCGTGCGAGCCAGCGACGTACCCGTCGGCGACACCTTGGGCTTGTTGGCGTTCAGCACGCGCGCAATGAAGTCTTGGGCGGCGGAAACTCCACCTTGAGCGATCCCGCTGATGTTGTCGCCCACGCGGTCGAGCACACCGGCAATCGTGCCGGCAACGGAGTTTCCGGGGGGCGTGTCAGCCGCACGAGGGTGCGGATGCGTCGGTGCGGCCTTCTTGGCCTGCGCCATGGCCTCGCCGAGATCTGCGAGTGCCGTCCGACCGAGTGCATGGCGGACCTTCGGGAAGAACTCGGTTTCTTCTTCCTTCACGTGATGGCGCACGTTCTCCATCAGCACGGTGACCTTGGCGTCGAAACGCTCGTTGCCGGGATCCATTCCGTCGAGCTCCGAGAGCAACCACTTGACGATGTGGTGCTCCTCGAGGCTCTCGAGGGCGATGTCTTCGGTGTCGGGCACCGTGGCCCGCGCGACCGGGTAGAACAACTGCTCCTCGATCGAGGCATGCACCGAGAGTTCCTCGATGATGCGGTCGACGATCTTGCGCTTCTCGACGAGAGCACGGTCGCCCGCCTTCTCGAAGCGGCGGAAGAGTTGCTCGACGGCGTGGTGGTCGTTCTTGAGAAGGGTGATCGCATCCATGTCAGATGGCCTACCCCATGCACTGCCGTCCCAATCACGAATCGTCGCTACGGTTCGGTGTGGAACCCGAATGTATGGTCTCGGGATGAGCGGGAGCCTGCGGTTGTACACGTCGATTCTCTTCGGGTTCGAATATGTAGGGCGCTCAGTTCCGGCGACCGCATGGGATGACCCGTCACCGTGCGAGGGTTGGACGGCGCGAGAAGTGGCAGGGCACGCGATGAGCGTGGTGAACAACATCGCCCTTCTCCCGCGTGCCGGGTTACTACTCGCAAGTTGACGTCGCGCCGAACGACGATCCCTTCCGATACATGGTCGGAATCACCACCGGTCCTGCTCGCCACGAAACCCTGTCGCAACTCCGCGATCGTCTGGCACAACAGGACCAGCAACACGTTCCCGCCGGATACCACTCGACGTTCGAGATCGTCACCGTCGGCCTCGTGAGCGAAGGAGACATCGCCGGCAACCCAGCAACGGGAGACGTGATCATCGATTTCTCCACAGATGACGGCGGCTCGCGAACCTACGGATGGATCGCCGCACCAGCACAGCTCACAGCATCCAACACCACCACCCGAATCACTCAAGAGGTCTTCGGTGACCAAACATGGTTCCGTATCGACATCCCCGCCGGTGCAAGTTCCGACATCACGGTCCATCACGAGCGCGACACCCATGGAGAGTTCACCCTCGGCTGGACCGTCGGCATGCCGCAACCCGGCGGTGATTGATGAAGGTACGCACCGACAACGCAACATCGAGGCGACCCGGCCAGGGCATCCAGCAGTACGGTGAACCCATGACCGCCACGAACCGGCTCGCTCAGGAAACCAGCCCGTACCTGCGCCAACACGCCGAGAACCCGGTCGATTGGTACGCGTGGGGGCCGGAGGCGTTCGCTGCGGCCGCCGAGCGCAACGTGCCGATCCTGCTCTCGGTCGGCTACTCGGCGTGCCACTGGTGCCATGTGATGGCCCACGAGTGCTTCGAAGACGACGAGGTCGCCGCAGAGATGAACCGGAGGTTCGTCAACATCAAGGTCGACCGCGAGGAACGCCCGGATGTCGACGCCATCTACATGGATGCGGTGCAGGCGATGAGCGGCCGTGGAGGCTGGCCGATGACGG